>NZ_CM002285.1:8862070-8896110 GCF_000497445.1 Streptomyces roseochromogenus subsp. oscitans DS 12.976
TATCCGTGCGGCACTGATCGATCTGGAGGCACGGGGACTGGTCGAGCGGATCCGCAACCGCGGCTCGTGGGTGCGGGTGGCGACCGTGGAGGAAGCGGTCGCGATCACGGAGTGCCGCATGGTCCTGAAGGACTGTGCGCGGCCAAGGCTGCCATCGCCACCAGTGACGATCAGCTGACCGAACTGGCCGATCTCGGCGCAGCGATGGAGAAGGCCGTCGCCGGCGGCGGGCCGGCCACCTACTCCGACCTCAACCACCGACTCCATGACCGCATCCGGGAGATCTCCGGCCGACGGACCGCGGTCGAGCTGCTGGAGCGGCACAGCGCCCAACTGGTCGGCCACCTCCTCCAGTTGGCGCTCCGGCCCCGGCGCCTGGCCGAGCACCTGGTGATGATCGAGGCCCGGCCCGGCCGCGCCCCGTCCAGCAGGGCGTCCGGGTCGCCGGTACCGCGGTCACCGTGCTGTCCTGGCCCGGCGACAACCTCGTGCTCCACGCCGCCGTGGAGCAGTGCGGCGCGGGCGACATCCTGGTCGTCACCACCACCTCCCCGTCGACCGACTGCATGTCCGGCGAGCTGTTCGCCACCGCGCTGCGGCAGCGCGGGGTGCGCGGCCTGGTCATCGACGCGGGCGACCGCGACACCCGGGAACTGCGCGAACTCGGCTTCCCCGCCTGGTCGGCGGCCGTCAGCGCGCAAGGCACCGTGAAGACGACGGGCGGCTCCGTCAACGTCCCTGTCGCTCTCGGCGGCCAGGTCGTCCGCCCCGGTGATGTGATCCTCGCCGACGACCGCTGGGCCTGACCTTCCTGGTCGTCCTCCTCACCGGCGTGTTCCTCAACAGCGCCCAGACGACGATCTACGCGACTGTCTCCCTCCGGTCCACGCCGGACAACCGTGCCACGGCCGTCGGCCGGACCTCGGGCATGGGCCGCTTCAGTGCCGTCCCCGGGCCTTGGCCGGGCGGCCAGTTGCCCGCCGCGGGCGACGGTGACTGGGGCTTCACCGCCTTCGCGCTCGCCGGTGTGTCGTCCATGGTGTTCATCGGCATCGCCGCCCTGCGTTCGGCCCGGCGGCCCGAGCCCAGTGGCACCGGGCAGAAGCTCGTCACCGCCCCCCGCTTCCGTGCGGTGCCGTGACCGCCTCCTGTCTCTCACCGCTGCTCTCTCACCGCTGCGCGTCCGGCTCCACGTCCAGGCCCGTGCAGGCCAGTTCCCTGTCCACCTCGGCACACGCCTCCACGCCCCGTGGCGAGGACACCGAGAGCATGGGACTGCTGTCCCCGGCGGAGTCGTCCGCCGGATAGCCGGCCGAGAGCACGTCCTGCCCGGCCCGTACCGACACCTCATGCGTCTTGGCCGACCGCAGCCGCACCTCGGACCAGGCGGTCCCGCAGGCGGGCGAGTAGCGCAACCGCACGGTGTAGGCGGGGTCGGTGACCGTGCTCACGGTCCGCGCGTCCCTGGCGCACATCGAAGCATCGGGCAACTCGCCCTGGCAGGACCGGCCGTGACAGCGGGGCACCGCCGACACGGGCTGCTCGGTGGGCGCGTTGCCCGGCCGCGTACACAGGGCGATGACGGCCGTCACCGCCGTCGCCACGCCGAACAGCGCGAGCGCGGACAGCGGCAGCCAGGGCGCCCGCCAGGACACGATCTTCCGGAACCGCCGCATCCGGCCGGGTTTCTCCGGCCCGGCCGTGGCCGCGGAGGCGTCGGCCGCCTCCCACAGCGCCAGTACGGCCTCGGGGTCGGCGCCCGCGAGCCGGCACAGCGCCTCCACGGCGGCCCTCGGCGGTGGCGTGCCGCCGGACAGATAGCGGTGCCACGCGGACTTGCTGTACGGGGTGCGCGCGGCCAGCGCCGCGAGGCTCAGCCCCGTACGGTCCTTCAGTTCGCGCAGTCCCACCACCAGTGGGTCGTCCGGTGTGGTCGATCCTTGGGGGTGCCGCATCGTGCGTCCTCGGCTCCGTTTCCGCTATGGGCGCTTTAGCCCCTGTTGTCGGAATGGCTGCCCAGCAGTGCGGCGACTGCAACGTCCGGTGAGGTATGAGGAGGGTGAGGTGCGCGGGCGTGCCGAAGGCCCGTTCGGGGGTCGTCGAACGGGCCTTCGGCAGCTAGGCGGTGCGGCGGTGTCGTGCCGTCAGCACCAGGGAAGGGTGCGATTGGCGCGGACGTAGTGGGCCGAGACATAGCCCGCGTGGTGCCGTAGCCGGTACCAGACGCGGTTCCCGTGCACCCAGGAGCCGCGCGTCTGGCAGACGAGCGCCAGCTGCCGGCCCTTCTGCCGGTGACCGACCACCCGGTAGCCGGTGCCCGGCCCGGAACGGACGTTCAGCCAGGCGTGACGCGTGGCGACCCGGCCGGTGACGGGCAGCACGCGACGGTGCGACACCGGCTGCACCGCGAGACGGTGGTCCAGGTGGTACAGCGCCATGTGCGAGGCGAGCCGGTAGGCCATCGCCCGCTCGACGGAGAGGTACACCGCTGCCTGGGTCGTGGAGCGGTGGCCGCGGTACACGCGGTGTGCGTGGTGCCTGCGGAGGTGGTGGCGGTGGTGGGCGCGGTGGTGGGTGGCGTACTGGGCGACGGCGCTGGGCACCGGGTGCTGTGCGGCGGTCGCCGCGGTGGCACCGGCCGCCGTGGGCAGGAGTGCGAGCACCGTGACCGTGGCCAGCAGACCGCCCTTCAGAGTCCGTAGGATCATGGAAACCTCCGGCTGTCGTTCTCGTGACCACGAGCAGTGATCACGACAGCAAGCGTTTCCGTGGCGGGTCATCAGGATGCCGTCCCGCTGTCCCCGGGGACGGCCGGGACGTCCCGTGGGACGGGCCCCGTCCGGCGCAGGTCGTCCGGTCCGCGGCGCAGGGGTGTTCCGCCCTCCCGTCCGTCCCGGCGGACGTCCGGGTGATGTGTCAGAGCGTCTCGGCCATGGTGATGGTCCGCTCCTTGAGCAGGGGGAACACCGTTCCCCGGATCAGCTCCGCGAAATGGTCCGTCACCTTGTGCGCCTCGAAGCCGGCCCGGTCGGTGTAGCACTCGTACAGCACGAACGCCCCCGGCCGGTCGACGACCTCGTGCGCCTCGTAGGCGAGGTTCGCGGGTTCCGACGGGACGAGTTCGCGCATCTTCCGCAGCGCGTCGCGCACGGTGTCCGCGTCGGCGGGGGCGCACTGGTACTGGGCGACGACGGCGAAGGCCATGGAGTTCCTCCGGTGCCAGGAAGAGCGGTGGACCCGCTGATTCCAGCACGCTCACGGCGATGGGCGGCCTGTGCGACACGCAGGGGATACGGGCATGCCCACGGAATCGCCGTCCGACGGCGGATCGCCGACTCCGATCCGCTGCGGCCGGGGAAGCCGGCGCGGCGCCTGGGCGTGGCGGCCTCGCATGTGGCGCGGGCCGTGCGGCACCTGCGGAAGGGCGGGTACGTCATGTGTGCCGGGAGGCGGACGGCATCGGGGCACGGCGTGACGGTCTTACGGCCTGACACCGGCGTCCTGCGGAAAGGGAGCGCCCTCGTGTCTACCGTCCAGTAATATCCGGCGCGGGGAGTCGCCCGGAACGAGTCGGACCCGGCAAGGGGCCCGAACGAGGAGGGACGGTCATGACGGAACGTATCGAGGTCGGGGACAAGGCCGAGGACTTCGCCCTGCCCGACGAGACCGGTGCCACCCGCCGGCTCAGCGAGCTGCTGGCCGACGGGCCGGTGGTGCTCTTCTTCTACCCCGCCGCTCTCTCCCCTGGCTGCACCGCCGAGGCCTGCCACTTCCGCGACCTCGCCGCCGAGTTCGCCGCCGTCGGCGCCCGGCCCGTCGGTATCAGCGGCGACGGCGTCGACAAGCAGCAGGAGTTCGCCGGCCGGCACGGCCTCGGCATGCCGCTGCTCTCCGATGCCGACGGCACGGTCCGTGAGCGGTTCGGGGTCAAGCGCGGTTTCTCCCTCGTCCCCACCAAACGCGTCACTTTCGTGATCGCTCAGGATCGCACGGTGCTGGAGATCGTCCGCAGCGAGCTGCGCATGAACACCCACGCCGACCGGGCCCTGACCGCCCTGCGCGCCCACAAGGGCTGAACGGCTCCTGTCCCTCGCCGGACCCTCCGGCACGCTCGCGCGCTTGATGTGCCGCGGCAATCGGAACATCCTGGGGCATATGAAGCATGGCGCCGCCGTGGTGGTCATCGATGCCCTTGGCACGGTGACCGGGTGGAGCGAGGGAGCGCGGCGGCTCACGGGCCGTCCGGCCGCGGATGTCGTGGGCCGGCCCGCCGCCGAACTGCTCGCCGAGGACATCCCGGACGACGTGCTCGCCGCGCGCGCCGGTATCGTCGCGCTGCGTCACCGTGACGGCCACCGCATCGACCTGGCCGTCACCGCCTGCCCTGTCGCCGGGGCCGACGGGCAGCCCACCGGCTTCGTCATCACGGCTGACCCACCCGACGCCACCCTGCCGGCCGAGGCCTTCGAACAGGCCTCCATGTCCATGTCGGTCTTCGACCTCCAGCAGCGCTATGTCCGGGTCAACGACACCGCCTGCAAGGTGATGGGCGTCCCCGAGTCCGCGCTGACCGGCCGCTTCTTCCCGGAGACCGTGGAGGAGACCGCATACAACCAGGGCTTCCTGCGCCATCTCCGGGAGGTCGCCGAGACCGGCCGGCCCGTCCGCTACGAGAGCTTCGCCGGCGCCCCCGCCCTGAACCGGGAGCACCTGTGGAGCATCGAGATGTGGCCGCTGCGCGCCGCCTCCGGCGAGCTGACCGGGGTCGCCATGGCCGCCTTCGACAACACCGAGCAGTACTGGGCCCGCCGCCGTCTCGCCCTGCTCAACGAGGCTACGACCGCCGTCGGCACCACCCTGGACGTGGTGCGCACCGCCGAGGAACTGATCGACATCCTCGTCCCGCGCTACGCCGACTTCGCCAGTGTCGACCTGCTCGACTGGGTGCTGGGCGCGGACGAGCCGCCGATGATGCCGGACGGCGTCGTCGTACTGCACCGCATCGCCCACGGCTCGACCCACGAGGGCAATCCCGGCGCGGCCGTCCGCATCGGCGAGACAGATCTCTATCCGCCGGGCTCACCGCCCGCCCGCGCCCTGCGCGAGGGCCGCGCGATGCTCAGCCAGGCCGGCGAGCCGGAGTTCGTCGAATGGCTGGAGGAGCGCAACGCGCGCTCGCCGGAGAGCCGCCCCCATCGGCTGGGCGTCCACTCCCTGCTCGCGGTGCCCCTGCGGGCCCGCGGCACCACGCTGGGCATCGCGGTCTGTGTGCGCTCGGCCCACCCCGACGACTACGGTTGCGACGACGCCGTCTTCGCCGAGGAACTCGGCAGCCGCGCCGCCGTCTCCATCGACAACGCCCGCCGCTTCGCCCGCGAGCGCACCACCGCCCTCGCCCTCCAGCACAGCCTGCTGCCGAGGGGCCTGCCCGGACAGGCCGCGGTCGAGGTGGCCCACCGCTATCTGCCGTGCGGATCGCTGGCCGGCATCGGCGGCGACTGGTTCGACGTCATCCCGCTCTCCGGCGGCCGGGTCGGCCTCGTCGTGGGCGACGTCGTCGGCCACGGCATCCAGTCCTCGGCCACCATGGGCCGACTGCGCACGGCCGTACGCACCCTCGCCGACGTCGATCTGCCGCCCGACGAACTCCTCACGCACCTGGACGACCTGGTCACCCACCTGGCCGCCGAGGACAGCGGCGAGGAGGTGGCCGAACTCGGTGCCACCTGCCTGTATGCCGTCTACGACCCCGTCTCCCGCCTCCTCACCCTGGCCGCCGCCGGCCACCCGGCCCCGGCCGTCGTCCTGCCGGGCGGCACCGCCGAGTCCATCCCCATGAGCGCCGGACCACCCCTCGGTGTCGGCGGGCTGCCGTTCGAGGCGACGGAGCTGGAGCTGCCCGAGGGCTCGGTCGTCGCGCTCTACACCGACGGCCTGATCGAGGACCGCGACCGGGACCTCGACGGTGCCGCCGACGCACTGCGCAGAGCCCTCAGCGCACCCACCGCCTCCCTCGAGGCCCTGTGCGACAGCGTCCTGAAGGCCGTCCTGCCCGACCAGCACAGCGACGACGTCGCCCTGCTGCTCGTGCGCACCCGCGCCCTCGGCGCCGACCGGGTCGCCACCTGGGACGTCCCGCCCGACCCCGCCGAAGTCGCCGCCTTCCGGCAGGCGGTCGGCGAGCAACTGGCCACCTGGGGGCTGGACGAGGCCGCCTTCGTCACCGAACTCGTCGTCAGCGAACTCGTCACCAATGCCATCCGCTACGGCGAACCGCCCATCCAGCTCCGGCTGATCCGCGACCGCGCGCTCATCTGCGAGGTCTCCGACGCCAGTTCCACCTCACCGCATCTGCGCCGGGCGCACGCCTACGACGAGGGCGGCCGCGGACTGCTGCTGGTCGCCCAGCTCACCCAGCGCTGGGGCAGCAGACAGACCGGCCGGGGCAAGACGATCTGGGCCGAGCAGGCACTGCCCGACACCTGACCAGCCCGCTCACTGGAACGGGCGGCCCGGGTTCGGCGCGTCCTCCGAGAACGGGGAGCCGTGCGGCAGCACATGGAGCCCAGAGAGCGCAGAGAGCGCATAGTACTGGCTGAGCGTGCCCTGCTTCGCCACGCCGTACAGCGGCCCGTCGTGGTGTCACGATGAACATGAAGCCCACTGGGGCGAGTTGGGGCCGAATTCCGCGATCCGGATCCGCTCCCGGGCCTGCAACCCCTCCTGGCACTGCCGTTCACTGCTCGCCGTCGGCCGCGACCTGGGCGAGGGTGCGGCCGGTGCGCACCGAGCGGGCACGCCGGGGATCGGGGGTGCCGTGGCCGTCCGACCGCGCCGGGCCCTTGCGCACCAGCAGCCAGGCCTCCTCCTCGTCCGCACCGCTGCGGAACCGGGTGAGCGCGTACTCGCCGTGCAGCTTCGCCCCGTGCAGCCGGAACGTGGCGTGCCCGCGCTCCAAAGACTCCCCGAACTCCACCGGACGGCCCCCGCGGTCGTGGCTGAGCGGCTCATAAGTGCCGCGGTCCCACACGATCACCGTGCCGCCGCCGTACTCGCCCTTCGGGATCACGCCCTCGAAGTCCTCGTACTCCAGCGGATGGTCCTCCGTCGGTACGGCCAGCCGCTTGTCCCCGGGGTCGGTGGACGGGCCCTTCGGGACCGACCAGGACTTCAGGACGTCGTCGACCTGGAGCCGGGAGTCGAAGTGCATCCGCCGCGCGTCGTGGATCTGCACCACGAAATGAGGCTGCTCTCCCCCCTCCCGGTGCTGCTGCCCCGACGGTTCACGGGTCCGCTCGAAGTCGCGCTTGCCGCGATACGTCCGCAGCCGGTCCTCCGCTGCCACGTGCGGCTCCTTCCGTGCGTCCGCCCCACGGGCCCCGAGTACCCCCGGCCGGGCCGTTCAGCCCGCGATGCCGTCCAGCTCGGCGACCGCGTCGTCCGGCAGCACCAGGCTCGCGGCGGCGATGTTCTCCCGCAAGTGCTCCGGCGAGGACGTACCGGGGATGAGCGCGATGTTCGGCGACCGGCGCAGCAGCCAGGCCAGCGCCACCTGCTGCGGCGAGGCATCCAGCCGGGCGGCGACCTTCGCCGGCGTTCCGGACTGCAGCGGGGTGAAACCGCCGAGCGGGAAGTACGGCACGAAGGCGATGTTGCCGGCGGCCGTGCGCGCCACGAGGGCGTCGTCCTGCCGGTTGGCCAGGTTGTACAGGTTCTGCACGCTCACCACGGGTGCGATGGCCAGCGCCTCGTCCAGTTGCGCGGCGGTCACCGTGCTCAGCCCCAGGTGCCGGATCAGCCCCCGCTCCCGCAGCCCGGCCAGCGCGCCGAACTGCTCGGCCAGGGAGTCGTCGTTCGGGGCGTCCGCGTCGCCCAGCCGCAGATTGACCACGTCCAGGGCATCCACGCCGAGGTTGCGCAGGTTGTCGTACACCTGCGCCTTCAGGTCCTCGGGGTAGGGGTGCAGAGCCTCCCTGATGATCTCGTTGACGACCGCGGGACCGTAGAAGTCGGCGGTGTCGATGTGCGTGATGCCCGCCTCCACCACCGCGCGGAGCACCGCGACGGCCCGGTCACGGTCCTTCGGCGGACCGGAGACACCCGGCCCGGCCAGTTGCATGGCGCCGTAGCCGACGCGGGTCAGGGCCAGGCCGTCTGCCGGGGTGATCGTGCCGCCGAGCTGTGCAGTCATGTCGTACCTCTCAGGATGGTGCTCATGTTGTCCGGGCCACCGCTCTCGCTCCGGCGACCCCGGTTTCCACCCTGTGCCCGCGGCGCCCGCCCTTGCATTACCCCGGCGATCCTGGGAGTGACAGGGCCGGCCACCGCCCGCCGGGCGCTGGCGAACGGCCTCAGGCCCTGTCGTCAAACTCCCTCCCCACCGCCTTGAAGACGTGGGAGGTGCCCCCACTCGCCGCCCCCGAGCAACGGCACCCGGAGGGGCGGCGCGCGGCAGCGGATCGAGGAGCGGGAGAGCTTCCGGCCGGCTCAGAACTCCTCGTGCCGCTCGGGATCGCCGCCGAGCCGGCGCGGAGCGCGGCGGGCGATCGCCGCCAGCTGGCCGGAGTCCAGCGTGAAGCCGAAGACGTCCAGGTTGGCGCGCTGCCGGCCCGGATCGGCCGACTTCGGGATGGGCAGCGCGCCCATCTGGAGGTGCCAGCGCAGCAGCACCTGGCCCGGAGTCACCCCGTGCAACTCGGCGATCCGCGCGACCGCGGGGTCGTCCAGCACCTTGCTGCCCCGGCCCAGCGGACTCCAGCTCTCGGTGATGATGCCCTTGTCCGCGTGGAAGGCGCGCAGCTCCTCCTGCGGGAACAGCGGATGCAACTCGATCTGGTTCACCGACGGCAGCACGCCGGTCTCCTTGTCCAGCAGCGTGATGTGCTCCGGAGTGAAGTTCGAGACGCCGATCGAGCGGACCAGCCCGTCCTCGCGCAGCTTGATCATCGCCTTCCAGGAGTCGACGTACTTGCCGATCCGGGGGTTGGGCCAGTGGATCAGATACAGGTCCACATACTCCAGGCCCAGCCGCTGCCGGGACTCCTCGAAGGAGGCGAGGGTCTCCTCGTAGCCGTGGTGCCGGCCGGGCAGCTTGGTGGTCACCACCAGTTCCTCACGCGGCACGCCACTGCCCGCTATGCCCCGCCCGACACCGGTCTCGTTGCCGTAGTTCGCCGCGGTGTCCACCAGCCGGTAGCCCAGGCCGAGCGCGGAACCCACGGCCCGCTCGGCCGCCGCGTCGTCGAGTGGCCAGGTGCCGAGGCCGATGGCGGGGATCGCCGTACCGTCGTTGAGCGTGTACGCCGGAATACCGTTCACGATGGGACCTTCCCTCGACTGTGTCGTCCCTCCAGCCTCACGGACAGGGCGAGGGGTGATCAAGCGGACGGGTGGGAGAAGGCAGCGGACGGCATGGCGGCGGCGGGCCGCCGCCCAGCTCGGCTACCGGCCCGCCCCGGTCGCCCGCGGCCTGCGCCGTCGCCGTACGTCCGTGATCGGGCTGGTCACCGGGGAGATCGCCTCGTCCCGTTCGCCGGCCGGCCGGCTGCTGCGCGGCGCGGTGGAGACCACCTGGGACGGCGGCCACCTCGTGGTCACCGTGGACTCCGGCGGCGACCCGGCCAAGGAGGACGCGGCCGTCGCCGAACCCTCGACCGGCGGGGAGACGGCATCATCCACGCGGCCATGTCCCTGCGCCGGATCCGGGTACCCGAGGGGCTGCACCGCATCCACTCCGTGCTCGCCGACCGCCTGCCCGAGGACGACTCGCTGCCCGCCGTCGTCCCGGCCGAGCGGGCCGGCGGGCGCACCGCCGCACGGCTGCTGCCGGAGGCCGGGCACCGTCGGCTCGTTCTGGTCGGCGGGCAGCACGACATCGCCTCCGTGAAGCGGCTGCGCGGCTTCCGGGACGCCCTGCGCCGAGCCCGTCCCTCACTACGCCGGCGACACGGCCCGGGTCGGCCTGTCCGTCGCCTACGCCGGGCTCTCGGCGCCGGTTCGGGCCTTTGTGTACGGGCTGCGCGCCGAGCACCTGCTCGGTGTGGCTGTCATCCACCTCACCCCCAGCGACGACGCCCACTTGGGCTTTCCCCGGATCATGCACCG
Source organism: Streptomyces roseochromogenus subsp. oscitans DS 12.976 (assembly GCF_000497445.1). NCBI lineage: Bacteria > Bacillati > Actinomycetota > Actinomycetes > Kitasatosporales > Streptomycetaceae > Streptomyces > Streptomyces roseochromogenus. The sequence continues at coordinate 8,872,175 of NZ_CM002285.1, forward strand.
GGTGATGCTCGCGGGCGACGTGCCGGTCGGGGTGGACGGCAGGCGGTCGGAAGCGGTCACCGGTACGGCGGTGGGGCGTTGGTGAATCAGCCGGCCGGCCGCCACCCCAGCGCGGGGCCCAGCTTCGTCGCCATGTCCGTCAGGATCTGTATGTAGTCCTCGTGTTCGAAGGTGAACGGCAGCGCGAACGCCACCTCGTCCACCTCACGGAACGCGGCATGCGCGCGCAGCCGTTCGGCGATCTCCTCCGAGGTGCCGACCAGGTCCGGGGCGAACAGCAGCCGGGCCGGTCCCTGCGGGGAGGCCGTGCGGGGCAGGCGCCGGGCCGCGTACGCCTCGTACTTGGCGCGCTGCTCCGGGCTCGCGGAGTCGGTGGGAATCACGACCAGCCCCTGCGAGACCCGGGCCGCCTCGCCATCGGGATGACGGTCGCGGAACTCCCGGATGAGGGACAGCTGGATCGCCGCGAAGTCCCAGGGCCCGTCCGGTTGTTCCGCCTTGACCACACTGCTGGTCAGGAAGTTCATGCCGTGCTCGCCCGCCCAGCGCGCCGAGCCGAGGCTCGCGCCGCCGTACCACAGCCGCCGGCCCAGACCGGGGGAGTGCGGCTGGACCACATCGGAGAAGACCTCGAAGCCCTCGACCCCGCTGAAGTCGCTTGCGGGCTTGCCGCGCACGAAGTCCAGCAGCCGCCGTACCCGCTCGTAGGAGAAGTCCTCGACGTCGGCGGTGTCGGGGTACAGCGCCTCCTTGATCTGCTCGTAGTGCATCGGCGGGCCCACGCTCACGCCCGGGTTCAGCCGGCCGCCGGACAGCAGGTCGACTGTCGCCAGGTCTTCGGCCAGCCGCAGCGGGTTCTCCCAGCCCAGCGGGATCACCGCCGTGCCCAGCTCGATGCGCCGCGTGCGCTGGGAGGCCGCCGCGAGGACCGCCACCGGGGAGGAGATGCCGTACTGCAGATGACGGTGGCGGACCCAGGCGCTGTCGAAGCCCAGCCGCTCGCCCAGCTCGATGATCTGCAGTGTGGACTCGTGGCCCCGGGCCGGATCCGCCGCGTCGAACAGGCCGATCGTGAGAAAGCCCAGCTTGCGCAGCGGACGAGGGGTGGACGGCACGGGCTCCTCCAGCGGTCGTACGACGGCTCTGTCCCGATTCTGGCAGGTCGATGTGACAACCGTGTGATCACTTCTGATCACTCCAGCCGAACACTCCAGACGATCAGTTCAGCCGATCAGTTCAGCCGATCACTTCAGCGGGATGACGACCTCGTCCTCGACCGGCGGATCGACCTCCTGCGCGCGGTTGCCGGTGGCGGCGAAGCAGCGCAGCCGTACCTCCTCAGGAGCGACGTCGAGGCGCAGGAAGCACTTGAAGAACGGCGGGCTGTAGGTGGCCGAGCCGGGCGAGAACAGCTGGGTGTAGACCTTGTGCACGGGCAGCCGGAAGCGGGATGTACGGTCCGGGCGGCCACCGGTGCCGAGCAGGCTCGCGACCAGACGGGTGCGCCGGGTGACCCGGGCGTCGGAGCCCGGCTTGCGGCCCGGCTCGATGCCGAGCCGTTCGGCGACGATCGCGGTAGCCTCGGCCTCGGTCAGGTCGAGGAGACGGGGCAGCCGCAGCCGGCGGCCGTACAGATGGCTGTAGAAGGCGAGCGAGTCGCCGCGCAGCGGATAGCAGCGGAAGTCCCGCTCGGTGACCCCGCCGACCGACACGCGCGGGATGGTGTGCGTGGCGTGCATGAACGCCCCGCCGCCGCCCGCGACCACGTACTGGATGGTGCGGCCGTCCACGTCGACCGGGTAGCGCTGGTAGTTGTGGATGTCGCCGCCGATCGCGGCCACGTAGTGGTGGTCCGGGTCCCGCACGATCTCGTCCACCGTCCCGCCGCCTTCGATCGCGCACGGGTGGTGCTCGCCGTCGACGTACAGCGGCGACCCGGTGATCAGGATCTTCGGCTTCGGGTCCCGGGACACCTCGCGCAGCCAGGCGCCCTGTCCGGCGTCGATCGTGCCGAGCAGACCGGTGTCGATGCCGACGATCCGCACCGGGCCCGCGTCGATCGCCCAGTACGGCCCGGGTTGCGCGGCCTGTTGACCGGGAGCCGACCGCAAGGCCCGTGCGGCGGCGAGCCGTTGCTCGTCGGTCGGCCGGGCCCGGTGCCACAGCAGGGCGCGCCACCAGGCGCGGCCGAGCGGGCGCGGCCGGGGCCCGTGGTCGAGCGGCGGGGTGTCGCAGAAGACACGCATGAACGCGCCGAGGTCCTCGTACCAGTCGTGGTTGCCCGGTATGGCGTAGATCGGCGCTGGATAGTCCTGGTATGGCCGGAAGAACTTGTCGCCGTAGTCCTCGGCGCTGCCCACAGGATAGATCACATCGCTCGCGATCACCGCGAAGTCGGTATCCTGACTCACCTTCAAAAAGCCGGGTACGACGGCGTATTGGCCGCCGTCGCCCTCGCCGGTGTCCCCGATGACCATGAAGGAGAACCGGTCGGTGCCGTCCCGCCTGATCACCTTGTCGGCGGGCGCCCCGGCCGCCGCCCGGCGCGCCACCCAGCGGTCACGGGTACGGCCGGTCGGATCACCGAACCAGGACGCCAGGACGCCGTTGCGGGCGGCCCACAGCGTCCGTGGATTCAGCCACGACAGCTTCTCGACGTGGTCCGGCATCAACTGCTTGTAGGCGCCGGGCTCGGCCGAGCCCCAGCCGGCGCCCTGTGGGGTATCGCGCGAGGAGTCAGACACGCGGTGCACCGTAACAACGCACCGGCCGACGGCCGTCGGCGGCCCCGGTGTCCGGGCGCGTCGCCCACAGACCGGGACTCGGCATCGACCGGAACACCCAAGTTCCGTACGAGCTGGGCGAACAGCCGGGCGCCGGTCTCCGCTTCGCTCGGCGCCCCGGCTCAGCCGCCCCCTGCTGCTCATCCACGGACTCGCCGACCCCAAAAGTCCCGCCCGCCCACACTCTCCCCGCCCGTCGGGACCGAGGTGACGGTATGTCGTGACGAGACATCAGATTCAGTTTCTGCAGCGGCATTTGGGCATCTAGCGGCATCCGTTGTCTCGCCGTCCGGTATAGGGAAAACCCTCGATTGAACTCGATATGACTGACATGTGCGGGTCAAGACTGGCACCCTTCCTCCACGCACCGCGCACCTTCCCGGTGTGTTCTCGGATCAGGTTCCACACTGCTCAGCTCGCCCGGGCAGCAGACCCGTCTGCCCGTCTGTCACCGGCCGCGTCTCGGCGGCCGCAGCAGGAGGAGTACGAGTGAGACGCCAACCCCACAGATCCCTGCCCCACAGATCCTCTCCCCACAGACCCGTGTCCCGCGGAGGGCACACGCGGGCCGCGGTCGGAGCCGCCCTGGTCTCCACCGCGGCCTTGCTCGCCGTCGGCCTCCAGGCCGCCCCGGCGATCGCCACATCCGCCGCCGCCCACCCCAGCCCGCTGCGCACCGGCGGCCTGGCGGCCAAGCTCAGCCCGGCCCAGCACCAGGCGCTGATGCGCAGCGCCCGGCAGCAGACCGCCGCGACCGCCCGCACCCTCGGGCTCGGCGCCCAGGAGAAGCTGGTCGTCAAGGACGTCGTCAAGGACAACGACGGCACCCTGCACACCCGGTACGAGCGCACCTACGCCGGCCTCCCCGTCCTCGGCGGCGACCTCGTCGTGCACACCCCGCCCGCCTCCCTCGCCGCGGGCACCGTGAGCACCACCTACAACAACAAGCACAAGATCAAGGTCGCCTCCACCACCGCGACCGTCACCAAGTCGGCCGCCGAGGCCAAGGCCTTGAAGACCGCCAAGTCCCTCGCCGCCGGGAAGCCCGCCACCGACAGCGCCCGCAAGGTGATCTGGGCCGGCGACGGCACCCCGAAGCTCGCCTGGGAGACGGTGATCGGCGGCTTCCAGGACGACGGCACGCCCAGCCGGCTGCACGTCATCACCGACGCCACCACCGGCAAGGAGCTGTACCGGTACCAGGCGATCGAGACCGGCGTCGGCAACACCCACTACAGCGGCCAGGTCACGCTGACGACGACCCAGTCGGGTTCGACGTACACGCTGACCGACGGGGTGCGCGGCGGGCACAAGACGTACAACCTGAACCACGGCACCTCGGGCACGGGGACTCTGTTCTCGCAGAACAACGACACCTGGGGCGACGGCACCAACTCCAACGCAGCCACCGCGGGCGCCGACGCGCACTACGGGGCCCAGGAGACCTGGGACTTCTACAAGAACACGTTCGGCCGCAGCGGCATCAAGAACGACGGTGTCGGCGCCTACTCCCGCGTGCACTACGGCAATGCGTACGTGAACGCGTTCTGGGACGACAGCTGCTTCTGCATGACCTACGGCGACGGCTCCGGCAACAACGACCCGCTGACCTCGCTGGACGTGGCCGGCCACGAGATGAGCCACGGTGTCACCGCCAACACCGCGGGCCTGGACTACACCGGTGAGTCCGGCGGCCTGAACGAGGCGACCAGCGACATCATGGGCACCGGCGTGGAGTTCTACGCCAACAACAGCTCGGATCCCGGTGACTACCTCATCGGTGAGAAGATCAACATCAACGGCGACGGCACCCCGCTGCGCTACATGGACAAGCCCAGCAAGGACGGCAACTCGGCCGACTCCTGGTACTCGGGCGTCGGCGGCCTCGACGTGCACTACTCCTCGGGCCCGGCGAACCATATGTTCTACCTGCTGTCCGAGGGCAGCGGCACCAAGGTCATCAACGGCGTGACCTACAACAGCCCGACCTCCGACGGCGTCGCCGTCACCGGCATCGGCCGCGCCGCCGCGCTGCAGATCTGGTACAAGGCGCTGACGACATACATGACGTCGAGCACCGACTACGCCGCCGCCCGCACCGCCGCCCTGAACGCGGCGGCCGCCCTGTACGGCACCAACTCCACCCAGTACGCGGGCGTCGGCAACGCCTTCGCCGGCATCAACGTCGGCAGCCACATCACCCCGCCGAGCAGCGGCGTGACGGTCACCAACCCCGGCAGCCAGACCTCGGCCGTCGGCACCGCCGTGAGCCTGCAGATCCAGGCGAGCAGCACCAACAGCGGCGCCCTGTCCTACAGCGCCTCCGGTCTGCCCGCGGGCCTCTCGATCAACAGCTCCACCGGTCTGATCACCGGCACGCCCACGGCGGCGGGCACCTCCAACACCACGGTGACGGTGACCGACTCCACCGGGGCGACCGGCACCGCGACCTTCAGCTGGACGGTCAACTCCGGTGGCGGCGGTTGCACCTCGGCCCAGCTGCTGAGCAACCCAGGCTTCGAGTCCGGCGGCACCGGCTGGACCGCCACCAGCGGCGTCATCACCACCGACAGCGGTGAAGCCGCCCACAGCGGGTCGTACAAGGCCTGGCTGGACGGTTACGGCAGCTCGCACACCGACACCCTGTCCCAGTCGGTGACGATCCCCGCGGGCTGCAAGGCGACCCTGACCTTCTACCTGCACATCGACACCTCGGAGACCACCAGCGGCACCCAGTACGACAAGCTGACGGTGACCGCGGGTTCGAAGACCCTCGCGACCTACTCGAACCTCAACGCGGCTTCCGGCTACAGCCAGAAGACCTTCGACCTGTCCTCGCTGGCGGGCTCGACGGTCACGCTGAAGTTCAACGGCGTGGAGGACTCCTCGCTGCAGACCAGCTTCGTCGTGGACGACACCGCCCTGACGACCGGCTGAGTCACCCCGTTCCGCGGCCCCGCACCCCAGCGGTGCGGGGCCGCGGCCTGTCAGCTCAGCGGATCCAGCGTCAGATACGCCTGCTGCGGTCCGCCGTCGTGGACCAGCGACTCCTGGTTCCCGACGTCGTCGAAGGCGAACGCGTAGGCCTTCCCGTCGGCCATCTCGGCGTGAACGGCACGCGCGTACTGGTTCGTCACGGCGTCCTGGTAGAAGCCGGTCGTCGTGGTGTCCGGCTGATGGGCGTTGATCAGCAGCGTCGAGCGGTTGAAACCCGCGCACAGGGTGCGGGAGACGGGGCCGCGGACGTTGTCGTTGGGCGCGTCGAGCAGCTTGTGGCAGCCGAAGACGCTGTCCGCGTCGGGCTTCTGGAAGCTGGTGACGACCGCGCCCGAGGCGTCGGTGAAGTTCATGACGCCGCCCGAGACCCGGCCGTAGTACTTGGTGTCCGGCTGGTCGGCGAACGGCGTCACGGTCAGCGTCGACGTCGTGTACTTCTGCCAGACCCGGTTGACGTAGTCGTCCATCACGTTCGCCGGCAGGGCGCCGGTCTCCACGCCGTACAGCGGCGAGAGCGCGCGCAGCACCGTGCCGTCGGAGCGGGTCTGGATCAGCCCTGACCAGCCGCCCGACTGGCCGCGCAGCGCGTTGAAGAACCCCGTGTAGCCACCGGACTTCAGATGCCCGGTGGTGCTCACACCGCCGTCGGAGCGCCGCACCCCGACCGCGTACGGCGCCGAGAACATGTCCACCTGGGTGCTGTTCAGCCACAGCCCGGCGTCGTTGAGCGTGTACTCGGACCAGTTGAAGAGGGTGTTCCGGTTGGGGTCGGAGGGGTTCTGCACGGCGGGCTGCACCAGGCCGCCGGTGGCCAGCCGGAAGTCGAGCCTCTGGCCGTAGGAGAAGTAGATCCGGCCGGAGAACTTCGGTATCCGGATCGTCTTCGACTGTCCGGGTGCCGGACCGTCGATCGCCGCGTCCGGAGCGGGAGTTGGGGGGTTGCCGCCCGCCGGCCAGGCGTGGAAGGCGCCGTTTGCGTCGGCCCAGCCCTGCGTCCCGGAGGACAGCTGGGTGCCGAGGTCGTAGACATAGACCGGTTCGGAGCGGCCCGAGTTGTTGGTGATCTGCAGCGGGATGGTGTCCGGTACGGCGGCACCGGCACGGTCCGGGGCGCCGAGCGCGAGCACTCCGCCGACCAGGGTCGCGGCGGCCGCCAGGGGCAGCGCCGGGCGTGTGCGTGTCTGAGGCACTCTCTACCTCCGTGTGGGGTCGGGGTTGTACGGACGTTGGTCCGTACCTGTTTGAGAGCGCTCTCAGACTCGTGCCCGAGACGCGGGCATGTCAATGAGATGGACAAGGTGGCGTGAGGCGGTTTCGGGCCGGCGCCCGCCGTGAGCCGGACTCGGGCGGGCGCCGGGCCCGGCGTCAGAAGGTGCGCTTGAGCAGGTCCAGCAGCGCCGCCCAGTGCCGCTCGTCGGCCTCGCGGTTGTACGCGGGCGTGTCCGCCTGGGTGTAGCCGTGGTGGGCGCCGGGATAGACCTCGCAGGTGTGCCGGACGCCGGCCGCGGTCAGGGCCTCCTCGAAGCGCGCGATCTGCTCCGGGGGCAGCGACCGGTCGTTGTCGGCGTGCCCGAAGTACAGCTCCGCGGTGATGTCCGGGGCGCCCAGATGCGGGCTGGTCGGCTCGTCGGTGGCGAGGCCGCCGCCGTGGAACCCGGCCGCCGCCGCGACCCGGTCCGGATGCGCGGCCGCCGTCCACAGGGCCAGCCGGGCACCCATGCAGTAACCGGTCAGCGCGACCGGCCCGTCGGCGACCAGCGGGCTGTCGGCCAGCCAGCCCAGATAGGCGCTCGCGTCCCGCGCGACCAGGTCCGGCGTCAGCGAGGACACGACCGGGCCGAGCCGCTCCCAGAGGGTCGGATCGGCACCCGGGTCGATGAACGCCGGCAGATCGACGACCGGGGTCCGGCCGAGGCGGTAGAACACGTTCGGCACCAGCACGGTGTAGCCGGCGGCGGCCAGCCGGTCGGCCATCGACCTCAGATGCGGACGCAGTCCGTAGGCGTCCTGGTAGAACAGCACACCCGGACGTGGGTGTCCGTCGGCGGCATGGGCGACGTAGGCGTCGGCGATGCCGTCCCCGGTCCGGATGTCGACATCGTTTCCCTGAACATCGGTCATGGTGAGCAGACCCTCCCTTGGGGGATCGGCGTCGGGGTGGGGCTGGTCGGCCGGACCTCGACGCCATGGCTACGGCCCATGCTGTCACGCAAGATCCGGAGCCTGGCGCCGGGTGTGCGGCGTGCTCACTCGAAGCGGCCGGTGTCACCGGCGCCCCGCCGTACGATCTCCGCCTCGCCGCCGGAGAAGTCCACGACCGTCGTCGGCTCGGTGCCGCACTCGCCCGAGTCGACCACCGCGTCCACCACGTGGTCGAGCCGGTCCTTGATCTCCCAGCCCTGCGTCAGCGGCTCCGCCTCGTCCGGCAGCAACAGCGTGCTGGACAGCAGCGGCTCGCCCAGCTCCGCCAGCAGCGCCTGGGTGACCACGTGATCGGGGATGCGCACACCCACGGTCTTCTTCTTCGGGTGCAGCAGCTTGCGCGGTACCTCACGGGTGGCCGGGAGGATGAAGGTGTAACTGCCGGGCGTGGACGCCTTCACGGCGCGGAACACGTCGTTGTCCACCCGCACGAACTGGCCGAGCTGCGCGAAGTCCCGGCACATCAGCGTGAAGTGGTGCCGGTCGTCCAGATGGCGGATGGAGCGGATCCGGTCCATGCCGTCCCGGCTGCCCAGCCGGCAGCCCAGCGCGTAACAGGAGTCGGTCGGGTATGCGATGAGCGCTTCCGACCGCACCGCGTCGGCGATCTGGGCGATGCTGCGCGGCTGCGGGTTCTCGGGGTGCACGTCGAAGTACTTCGCCACCCGACGAGCTTATGCCGTCCCGGCCGCCACACGCGCCTCCATCCGCCCATCCGCCCCCTGTGTCCACGGCTCCACCGTTGGGCCGTGTCCGGATCCGGCGTGCCCCAGCGGGACGTCGACCGCCTCGCCTCGGCGCCGGCCGACGCCCTGCCCACGCTGCACCGGGCCCTGGACGGGCGGGTCGTCCGCGACCCCCTCCATCCCGAGCCGCCCTGCTGATGAAGCCCGACAACGTCAGTGCGCTGGTTTCCCGGCTCACCGAGCAGGGGCTGCTGGAGCGCGGGCAGGACAGCGCCGACAAGCGGGTCGCCATCTCGCCAGGGGCTTGCCGGCGCTGACCGAGGGCGAGATGGACGCGCTGGGCTCCGCCATCGGCGCCGGATGACGCCCATTCAGGCGGGTGTGACCACTCGCCGTTGAGCCTCGCCTCGCCGCTCGTCGCGGCCCTCACCGAACGCTTCGGTGCCCGTGTGCTGTCGGCCTCCTCCGGTGACATCGTCGGCAACGCGCCTGCACGCGACGGCGGGGTGGCCGGCGGCCTTCAGGCGACCAGCCTGAAGATCGGCGGCGCGCCCGGTACGTCCGTGGTGGTCCCCGTCATCAGCGCCAGCGCGCGATGGGGGTGGCGCCCGTCCCCGGTGTGCCGGACATGCGCTCAGGGCGGCCGTGGTCGCGGGCGGTGACCGGGCGTTCAGGACGGCCCGCACGTCTCCGCGCTGGTCACCGGGGCGCTGTGCGCCGCCGCAGCCGCCGCAGCCGCCACCCGGATGCCGAAGCCCGGCCGGACGGTCCGGACTTGCCGCTCGGGACTTCCCGTGATTGCTACCCGGATGCGCATGAGTACTTTCCGGTCTCGTGAGTACTTTCCGGACTCGCGTGATTTCGGATTCGCATGAGTACTTTCCGGATTCGGGGGCATCCGATCCTGAGCCGTCCTGGGCACCCCCCGCTCCGGACGCGACGGATCCGCCGGCGTCCCACCCCCCCGGGGCGCCGGCGGAGCCATGTCCGGCCCCGCGAACGGGTCGTGTCGGGTAACGTGTGCGGATCCGTAAGCCCAGGTCGACACGGAGACGCGCTGCCCCGCGGTGGACGAACACGTCATCGTCGTCGGCCCGGCCGCCGACGTGGGGGGAGCGGCTGCGGTCCCTCGTCGCCGACTGCCCCGGCACCTTCCTCGGCCGCAGCCCCCGCCAGCGCCTCGCCCTGACCGCCACCGCCTGCGGACAGGCCGTCAGCGCCCTCGCCGTGGCCCGTTTCAGGCCCGAACCGGGCCGCCGTTTACGCCGCCCGCACCCGCCCCGTACAGCTCATGGACCCCGCCGCGCTGCGGGCCTGGGCCGGCGTGGCGCCGCGGCTGCTGGACGCACTGCCGCACCATGTCGGCGCCGAACTGCTCGCCACCACCCGGCTCGCCCTCGAGTTGACCGCCGTGAACGCGGCCAAGGCGCCCGGCGTCAGCTGCAACATGGTCCGCGCCCGGATGGACCGGGTCGCCGCGCTGCTCGGCGCCGACTTCTCCCGGCTGGCCGTCCGAGCCGTCGCCCACGTGGCCCTCAACGCCGAGGCCGCACACGGCTCGTACGACCCCCGCGGTGCACACTCGATCCGCCGGCCCGCTGTCAGCTGGCCGAGCTGCTGCGGACGAGCGCGCGCCACGCCTGGGCCGCGGGGATCGTCGGCCGCCTCGGCGACGACGGCCGGGACCTGCGCCGCACCCTGCGCGCCTGGACCGGCGCCGACGCGCACGCCGAACACTCCGCCCAGGCGCTCGGCGTACACGCCCGGACCGTCCGGGAACACCTCCGGGCGGCCGAACCCGTCCTGGAACGCAGGCTGACGGCCGGCGGAACCGACCTGTACGAGGTCGTCCTCGCCCAGCTCGTCACCGGCGAGCTGCACGTTCCCGGCCTCGGCCGGGCGGCTGTACCCGCACCCGGCGCCGCGAACCCGGATCAACCGGACGCGCCTGTGCACCGGTGAGTGCCGTGCGGGCCGCTCCGGGCACCGGTGCACTACCCCGCGTCCGGCGACGCGCGTAGCCTCGGCACTCCGCGGGGCACGACCGGAACGGGGGACCGGTCGCGGCCCCGCGCCCCGCCCGTCGGCGTGCCGAAGCCCTCCGCACGGGCTCCGCCGCGGCGGGAATCCGGCTGAGCCGGTGCCTCAACCGGTGCGTGTCACGGGCAGGTTGTACACGTGCCCGGGAGAGATGATCTTCGTGATCGCCGCGCCGAGTACCGTGCTGGGCTCCCGGGAGCGGTAGTCGGTGTCGGTGTTGAGGAGCGCGACGAGCGTCGTCCGGGCCGACGGCAGATAGACGGTCAACGACTCGTAACCCGGCAGGGAGCCGTTGTGGCCGATCCACCCCTGCACGTCGAAGATGCCCAGGCCGTATCCGGCGCCCCTGATCGAGCCGGCCTGCGGAGTGATCAGCCGCTGCTTCTGGGTGGCGGCACTGACCATCGGCTTCCCGCCCGGGAATCGGCCCGTGGCCACCGTGGGCGCCCAGGTGCGCAGATCCCGCAGGTTCGAGATGATCGCGCCGGCCGCCCAGCCCCAGGACGGATTCCAGTCGGCAGCGTCGGCCTCCTTGCCGTTCGCCGTCTGCTCGGTGTAGCCCTGCGCGTGCGGGTTGGGGAACTCGTTGCCGGTCGGGAAGAGGGTGTGCTTCATACCGGCCGGATCGAGGATGTGCTGCCTGATGTAGTCCCCGAGGTGCTGCCCGCTCACCTTCTCCACCACCAGACCCAGCAGGATCAGGTTGGTGTTGCAGTAAGAGAACTTCTGCCCCGGCTGGAACACCACCGGATGCTTGAAGGCGTAGGCGAGCAACTGCTCGGGCGTGAAGCTCCGTTGCGGGTCGGAGGTCAGCGCCTTGAAGAAGTCGGGATCGTCTGAGTAGTTGAACAGTCCGCTGCGCATCTCGGCCAGTTGGCGCAAGGTGATCCGGTTCTCGTTGGGCACGCCGCCGATGTACTTGCCGACGGGGTCGTCCAGACCGACCTTCTTCTGGTCCACCAGCTGCAGCAGCGCCGTCACGGTGAAGGTCTTCGTCTCGCTGCCGACACGCATGAACATGTCCGGCGCCATCTTCTGACCGCTGCTCTTGTCGGCGACCCCGAACGAGCGGACGTAACTCGGCTGTCCCGGCGTCCAGATGCCGACGGTCACACCGGGCACGTTCGCCTCGCGCATCACCTTCCGTACGGCGGCGTCGAGTTGGCGTGCCACCTGCGACGTGAGCGGACGGACGGCCGGCTTAGAGGGGGAGGGGCTCGGCGAGTCCGCGGTGAGCGCGGCCGGCAGGGCGGCGGGTGCCGCTCCCGCGCTCCCGGTGGTGAGCGGTACCACCAGTGTTCCCGCCAGCACGGCGATCGTGGCCCCCCGGCGCAGACGTGCGGACGACATCGACATGGGCTGACTCCAGGCACGTGACAGCCGAACGTGCGGTGAGCGGGACGGCGAAGCCCGGACCTTTCCAGCATAGGAGCGCTCACTACGCAGCGCCCGTCGGGCAAAGGGGCGGGCCCGGCTCACTCCCTGCCGGCGGGATGCTTGTCAGACGGATGGTGGGGCCGTTCGAGGGACGGCCTCACTCGACCCGGTGAGCCGACCGGGTGAGGGCGTAGCCATGGCGGCTCACGCGCGTTGCCCCGGCATGAACCGCTTGGATGACCTGCCGAACCGCCTGGATCGGCCGGACCGGATCGAGCGCCGCGATCGGCCGGACCGGAGGGAACGGATCGACCGTCTGGATCGGCCGGGCCGGATCGAGCGGCTGGATCTGCTGGATCGGCCGGACCGGATGCGCCAGACGGCCAGGCCGGTTCGGTCGGCGCCGGTGGATCGGGCCGAGAAGGGCGATCGGGCCGAGCGGGCCGGGGAGCCGATCTATGTCCGGCTCGTCGCCGAGTGGCGGGCGCAGGGGCGGACCGTGCCCGCGGCGGCGGACGCGCTGCGGGCCGCTTTCCCCGGGCCCGCGACGGGTAACCGCGCCACGACCGAGCGCGCCTGAACGGTCACCGCCCGCACAGCGGAGCGAGCACGGCGAGGGCGCCGTCGGCCTGCCGCAGCGCCCCCGCCAGTGCGCCGGGCGAGTGCAGCGTGCCGGTGCCGTCGGGCGGTACGAGCCACTCCAGGAAACGCGCGGGGCGGTACGGCGGCGGTACGGCGACCCAGGCGCCCTTGGTCGCGTAGCGCAGGTCGGCGCCCTTCCAGCCCGCGGAAGGGTCCGGCGGCAGAAAGAACCCGACGCGGCCGGCCGCCGTGTCGATCAAGGTCGGCCCCGGCACGGACATTCCGGGCCGCCACAGCAGGTCGAGGGTGAGCAGGCCCAGCCGGTCGGGCACGCTCAGCACGTCCCATAAGCGGCCCGCCTCCAGCAGCGCGATGCCCTTGCCGTGATCCCAGTCCCCTGTGCAGGCGCGCGGGTCCGCCGCAGCGGCGGCCAGCCACTCCACGCCCCGCACCCACATCCTGTTCGTCATCCGCCGCTCCGGGTGTCCTCGCTCGCCCACGCTCGCCGCGGGAAAGGCCGTGGCCGGGCACTTCCTGGGCCTGCACAGCAACCCGGCATATGCATGCTCGTAGATATCTCTACGCGGCGGAAAGGGTGGCGCGCCCTGGCGTTTGAGTCGGGACGTTCGAACTCCGGTTGTGCATTCGTCACTTGGGGAGCGCGCCACCCGCGCTCGTGCGCGTGCTGTGCGCGGGCCGACCACCTCTACGGCCGGGTGCCGGCCCACCGCGTCCTGGGGGACGTGGGCTGATCGGCCGGGCGGTCAGGCGGCCCTTGGTTCGGGCGTCAGCACCAGCATGGTGACATCGTCCCGGACCTCGTAGCGCCGCCGTGCGAGGTCCGCCCACACCACCTCGGGCAGCTCTGCGGAGGCCGTACCGGTGAGGGCGGCCAGGCGCCCGGGCAGCGGATAGAAGGCGCGGCCGGCGTCCCGCGCCTCCCACACCCCGTCGGAGGCCAGGAAGAGCCGGTCACCCGGCGCGAGCGGCACGGTGACCTCCTTCGGCGGGTCGACGCCGACCAGCCCGAGCCCCAGCGGAGGTCCCGATGCGATCGTCAGCTCCACGGCGTGCCGCTCGTGCAGCAGGACGGGCACCGGATGACCGCAGGCCACCACGCGCACCGCGCGCCCGTCGGAGGAGAACTCCAGCAGCACCCCCGTGGCGAACAGCTCCCCGTGCCGTACGCCCGTCGAGTCCACCGCCAGCCTGCGGTCCATCCGCGCGGCGACCGCCTCCAGGTCCGGCTGGTCCAGCACGGCCTCCCGGAACGCGCCCAGCAGCGACACCACCGTCGCGACCGCGGCCAGCCCGTGCCCCTGCACATCGCCCATCACCGCGCGCACGCCGTACGGCCCGTCCCGCACGTCGAAGAAGTCCCCGCCGACCAGCGTGCCGTTCTGCGCGGCCCGGTAGAAACCCGCGCAACCCACGCTCCCGACCCGCTTCGGCAGCGGCGGCATCACGGCCCGCTGCACGGCCTCGCCGATCGCCCGCTCCGTGTCCAGCTGGGCGTCCCGGCGACTGCGTACATACGACACGAACACGCTCAGGGCGGCCACGAACACGATGGTGAGCAGATCGGTGTTGCCGGGGCGGTTGAGGTGGGTGGCGGGGACGTTCAGCGCCACGATCACCCCGACGCCCAGGACGGCGGTGGCCAGCGGGCCGTACGACAGGACGGCCAGGGGCGGGATGGCGCCGAGCAGAAAGCCCAGATCGCGGGCGTGGGGGGTGACCAGCGTGGCCCCGGCGACGGCCACGAGCAGCAGCACGGGGAGCACCCGCACCCAGCGCGGCGGTGGCGCGCCCCGCAACCAGCCGCGTTCCTCCCGGTTCCGACGCGACGCCCCGCCGCGCACCGATTCCACATCCCCAAGCTACGCCGCCCACCGCCCGTGGGCCTCCTGCCCGGAGCGCGGCCTCCGGCAGAGTACGACCGGTCATCGGCGGGCCGGGCCGTGGCCCGGGCGGGGTCTCATGGCGCCGGGGACAGGGCGGCCGGGCCATCCGGAGACGGGAGGGGACAGGCGAGGACACTCGGGCGACGGGCGACGGGCGACGGGCGATCGACGTCCCGCGTGCCGCCGGAGACAAGCGGTGGAAGCCCGGCCGACGAAGGGTCGAAGGGACGAAGGGTGGCGGACGCCGGCCGGCGGAGGGTGGTGGACGCGCGGCCGGCGAAATCCGGTGGACGCCCCCGGCGCGGCCCCCATAGCCTGGCCCGGCACGCCTGAGACAGACGGAAGGAGGCGAGCGTCATGGTCACTGTCATCCCGCGCTCCCACCTCCCCGTCACCCGGGTGTGTCAGGCCTGACCGGGAGCGCGTCCCCGCCGCCACGCGGCACGCATCCCGAAGGAACCTCATGACCCCCTTGGTCATCCGCACGCTCGACGAGAGCAGCGCGCACCTCTTCGACACCATGCCCGACCCGCTGGCGTTCCGGGACAAGCACCGGCACACCCGCTACCGCGCCGACTGGCGGCGCATCGCCCTGCGCGACGGGCGTACCGTGGCCCGCGCCGCATGGTGGGGGCCGCCCGAGGACCCCGAACCGCTCCTGATCAACTGGTTCGACGTGGCCGAGGGCGAGGAGGAGGCCGGAGCCGCACTCCTGCGCACGGCACCGTGGCAGACCCGCGAACTCGAACTCGACCTGCCCTCCGGCTGGCGCGCCGACCCACGGCTGCGCACCGCCGCGGACCTCCGGGCCGACGCCGCGGGTGCCGCCGGCTACACGCCGCTGGTGGAGCGCTTCCTGTACCGCTGGACACCGGACCGGGGCCTGCCCGAGCGGCCCGGCCGCCTCGTCTTCGCCCCGGAGCCGGATGACGCCGTCTTCTTCGACCTGCTGCGCCGCATCCACTCCGTCACCCTCGACGCCCACGCCCGCCGGGCCGCAGAGCGCGGCGGACCCGAGATGGCCGCACAGCAGGAACTGGACTTCCTCCACTGGCTTCCGTCCCCGCGTGCGTGGTGGCAGATCGCCCGGACGCCCGAGGGTGAGACCGTCGGCGTCCACGTCCCGGCGCGCAATCCGTCCGGGCCCTGCGTCGGCTTCATCGGCGTCGTGCCGGGACAGCGCGGGCACGGCTACGCCTACGACCTGCTCGCCGAGTGCACCCACTTCCTTGCCGCCCAGGACGCCGAGTTCATCGCCGCCGCCACCGACCAGACCAATTTCCCGATGGCCGCACACTTCACCACTGCCGGCTACCCCGTCGTGCGGGAGCGCCTCAACTTCCGGGCCGACCCCGTTGTCAGTGGCGGGTGACATGCTGGCGGAGTGGTGATCGGCGGGACGGGGAGGGGCCGTGGGGGAAGGGGAAGCGGTGTACGGCGAGAGTCGACAATCGGGGAGGGTAAGGGCGGACGGCCGCCTGACGGACGGGCGGCGTGCTGCCCGGAGCCATGAGGTCACCCGGCACCAGCGGCCGCCTGTTGCCGCTCCTGCCTGTGTCGCTCGCCGGCCAGTGGGTCACCGACGCCGCCCGCTGATCCGCAGATCGCGACCCACCCGCCGCCTCTGCCCGTGCCGCCACCGGAGCGCCGGACCGGAGCCGGGGCGCCCGCACGGGCAGGGGCGGTCGGGGACTGCGGGCCAGGGCCTGTCCGGCGGATCCTGTCGCAGACGCCGGGGCCGGCACGCCCTCCCCACTGCCTTCAGGGGGTGGGGGCACCCCCATCGCCCCCGCTCACCTGCGCTGATGTGGCGCCGTCGATGTCCTGCGACCTGATACGCCGACAGGCCCTAGTCGCCCTCGGCTGCCAGGCGGGCCTGGGCCGTGGCCAGGATTTCGGTGACGCGGAGGCCGAACGCGGCGTCGCAGGCGTGCGGGCGGCCCGTGCGGGCGGCCGTCAGCAGGGCGTCGACCGCGCGTGTCAGCGCCGGGACCGCTCCCTCGGGACTGCCCGGCAGCAGCGCCACGCCCGCCTCGCCCCGCAGCTCCACGTCGGCCCCGGCCGCCGCAGGCGGCGCCGTCAGGCTCAGCGTGAGGGTGCTCGACGCACCGGTGGCGTGGTCGAGGACCAGGTGCACGGTGTCCGCGGGACCGTGCGCCGCCGCCACCACCTGCCGTACGTCACCGAGGACCGGCAGCAGCACCGACAGGGCGTGCGGGCCGACGTCCCACAGCGCACCCTTCTCCCGCCGCCACGGCGAGCCCGCGAACGGACTGTCGGAGGTGAACACGGCCCCCAGCCACTGCGCACGGGCCGTGAACCAGCCCGCCACGGCGGCCTGTTCCTCGATCCAGGCCTCCGGCTCCTTCTGGAAGCGTGCGGTGAAGAACACCACCGAGGCCACCCCGGCCCGCTCCGCCGCGGCCACCACGGCCCGGCCCTCGGCGACCGCCACCCCGAGCGGCTTGTCCAGCAGCAGATGACGGCCCGACCGTGCCGCCCGTGCCGCCAACTCGGCCTGCACGGACGGCGGCAGAGCCACAGCCACCGCGTCCACATCGGCCAGCAGCGCGTCCACGTCGTCGTACGCGGGGACGCCGTGCTCGTCGGCCAGGGCCGTGGCCGCCTCCGGCCGGCGGCCCCACACTCCGGCGAACTCCACGCCGGGGTGGCCGGAGAGGGCGGGAGCGTATGCCGTTCGGGCCCACGGGCCCGTTCCCAGCAGTCCGATGCGCATGAAGCGTTCCTTTCTCCGAGCCGATCCCCGCACCCTCAAGAGGCTGCGCCCCGGTCGCGCTCCGCACACCTGCCGTCCGGATCCCCGTTCCCGGCAAGCCAGTCGGCGATCGTCGCGGCGATGGGCTGACCTGTGTCCATCTCGACGAACCCGAACTGGCCCGACTGGTTGCACTCCAGGAACCACCAGATCCCGTCGGCGTCCTCGGCGAAGTCGAATGCGCCGTAGGCCAGTTCCGCGCCCCTCATGTACCGCCGTACGCCCTCGGCGACGCGCGCCGGCACGTCCGCGGGCAGCCAGGGAGAGACCGAGGGGGCGAAACGGACGTCCACGTCGTCCGGGTGGGCGTCGGGGTCGGCGGGCTTGCGCGCCGCCAGCAGGGTGTCGCCGACGACGGTGAGCCGGATGTCGGCCCGCTTGGCGACCCGCCGCTGCAGCAGCGTCGGACCGAAGGCCACCGCTGAGAAGTCGGCGTCCGGCGCGACCCGGCTGGTCGGCACCGCGCGCGGCGGCTCTTGCGGATGCGCACCGGACACCGGCTTGACCACCAGATCCGGGAAACGCTCCGCGAACTCCCGCGCCGCCTGCGGGAATGTCGTGATCAGCGTGGCCGGCACCGCGAGGCCGCAGCGCTGTGCGAGATGCAGCTGCCAGGGCTTGTGCCGGGCGCGGCGGGCCGCGTCCGGATGGTTCATCCAGCGCGTGTCGGTGGTGCGCAGCATGCCGTACAGCGCCTGCGACGACTCCTCCGTCAGCCAGGCGGACGGCTGGGCGGCCCGAGCGGCCGCCTCTCCGGGCCTGCGCACCCAGACGGAGCGCAGGCCGCTCAGGGTCACCAGGCGCCCTCCGACGGACAGATGCCCCCGGTAGGCGCCCTGCACGTACTCGCCCGACAACGCCACCCCGTTGGTCAGATCGGCGGGATCGAACCGGACGACGGGCACTCCGGCTTCGCCCAGCCGGAGGACCACCATGTCCGCCGTCACGTCTTCTTGACTGGTCAGGATGAGCACGGTCATATCTCTGGGTCCGCGGTTCAGTCGTCGAAGTGGGTCTTGGAACCGGCGGTCGACGTCGTGGTCCCCAGAGTTCTCAGGGTCGCGTGGTCGGTGGCGGCTATCCGCCCGTCCGGGAGGACGTTCAACTGCAGTCCGGAGTCGTACGCATACGGAGTGGTGACGTCCAACTGCACAGCGGGGCGCGCGTAGTTGAGCGTGAACGGTTGCATGGTCTCTCCCTGATTCGGCTTTCACGTCCTTATACGAATCGAACGGGTGATTGGTTTCCTTACTCTGTGTAACCGCAGGTCGGGGGGGGTGCCGGAAGCGTCCGCACGGCACAGGACGCCGATGGCGCCCAGGACGTTGCCCCCTGCGGCTCGCCATTTCGCGGCCGCACTCCGCCTGGTCGAGGGGGCGCACCGTCAACTGGACGGGCTGGAGAGCCTGGTGGCCGGGGACGCAGGCAGCTGGGGACATACATGGCCAGGGACGCGGGCAGCCGGCCGTCAAGCCGCTTCACGCCGCGAGCGCGCTCCTGGCCGCCGTCAGGGCCTGTTCCGCATACCCGCGTCCGAACAGGACCGCGTGCACCAGCAGAGGGAACAGCTGGTGCACGCCCACCCGGTCCTGCCAGCCGGGCGCGAGCGGTGCCGCGTCCTCGTAGCCGGCGAGCACGCGGTCCAGATGAGGGCAGCCGAACAGCTGAAGCATCGCCAGGTCGGTCTCCCGGTGTCCGCCGTGCGCGGCCGGGTCGATGAGCCGGACCTCGCCGTCGGCGCCCCACAGCACGTTCCCGTTCCACAGGTCGCCGTGCAGCCGCGCGGGCGGCTCGGCGGGGCCCGCGAGGTCGGGCAGCCGCGCACAGACCTGCTCGAAGACGGCCGTCTCGTCCGCGCGGAGCGTGCCGCGGTCGACCGCGCCGCGCACATACGGCAGTACGCGGTGCTCGGCGTACCAGTGGGGCCAGTCCCTGCCGGGCGTGTTGCGCATGGAGGCGAGGCCGATGAACGCGTCCTCCGGGCCGTCGGGCGGCGCCGCCCCGAGATGCGGTGCACCGGCCGCGTGAAGAGCCGCCAGGGATCGGCCGAAACGCAGTGCCGCCGCGGGATCCGGCCGCCCCGTCGGCACCCGCTCCGTCACCATCCAGCGTTCGTCGTGGCCGAGCACCGCCGGTACCCGGACCGCGTCCGCCGCGGCCAGCCAGTGCAGTCCGGCCACCTCGGCCCGTATGGCCCCGGGCGCGTCACCGCGCTTGACCATCACCCGGGCGCCGCCGTCCAGGGTGACCTCGGCAGGAGATCCTGACCCCGCGCGCGCCCCGGTGACCGGGCGTCCGGTGAGCCGGGACGCCGCCCGGCCCGGATCCTCGTATGCCTCGTCTCGGTCGACCACAGCCTCAGAGTACGGCTCGCAACAGATGCACGTTGCATGGAACTTCAAGCATTGCTACGACTGTTTTCAGCCAAAACCAGGCAGTAACTGCCCGTGCTGATCCACTACGGTTAGCGTGAGGACGCCGCGCAGCCACACCAGGGGCACAGGGCCCCGCCGGGACTAGCGCGCGGCGGAGGATTTCCCCTTTGACCACAGCATCCGTGCTGATGGCCGACGTCTTCGAAGTCCAGCCGTACACCTCCCACTGCGAAGTCATCCTGGGCGAGGGCGCACATGCCGTGATCGGTGTGTCCCCGGGCAACAGCTACTTCTCCGCCCGCCGCCTGCACGACCTCGCCCGCTGGGGACTGGACCACTTCGACAGGGTCGACTTCGTCTACACCGACCTGTACGTCGCCGAGATGTACGAGGCGTCCGGCTATCCGCCGGACGAGGCCCGGCGCAAGGCGGTGAAGAACCTGCGCGGTGTGCGCGCCAAGGTCCGCGAGGCGGTGTCGGCGGCGGATCCGGAGGGGCTGCGACTGGACTGGCACCCGATGTCGGAGTTCCGCACCAACCCCGCCTATCAGGACATCCATCGGCAACTCAAGGACCGCCTGTCCTCCGACGGCGCCTTCCGGGCCGTTTGCGATGCCTTGGTGAATCGTTTCCTCAGTGCGCGGGGTGAGACGCCGACCGAACGTCAGCGCGCCGTGTGCCTGGAGTACGTGTGCGCCGAGGCCCCGCTGTTCCTGGACACCCCCGCCATCCTCAAGGTGCCCTCCTCGCTCAACTGCTACCACCAACTGCTGCCGATGGCCGAGCTGTTGTACTCCCGCGGCGCCGGCCTGCGCGCCTCCCGCAACCAGGGCCACGCCATCGTCACCCCCGCCGCTCTGGAAGGAGCCGTGGCATGACCGCCGCCCCCGGCACCCGCACCGACGACCCGCACCTGCTCGAATTCCCGTTCTCCTGGGACGGCACCCAGGTCCCCGCCGAGGTCGAGGAGATACGCGCCGCCACCCCCGTACGGCGCGTACGGACCATCGCCGGTGCCGAGGCCTGGCTCGTGTCGTCGTACGACCTATGCGCGCAGGTACTGAAGGACGACCGGTTCTCCCTGAAGGACACCTCCGCCCCCGGAGTGCCCCGGCAGTACGCGCTCACGATCCCGCCCGAGGTCGTGAACAACATGGGCAACATCACAGGCGCCGGGCTGCGGCGGGCGGTGATGAAGGCGCTCAATCCGAAGTCACCCGGCCTGATGGAGTGGCTCCGCGAGGAAGCGCACCGGCTGGTGGACCGGATGGTGGCCGACGGCCCGACGGTCGACCTGCGCGCCGCGTTCTGCGATCCGTACTCGGCGGGCATGCACTGCCGCATCCTCGGTATCCCGCAGACCGAGGCCCCGGCCTTCCTGCGCAGCCTGGACATCGCCTTCATGAATGCGCCGTGCCCGATCACCGGCGCGAAGATCAACTGGGACCGGGACATCGCCCGGATGACGGCCCTGCTCGACGACCCCGCGACGCACGGCCTGATGGGCGAAATCGCCGCCCTGCGCGACGACCCCGAGTACGCCCATCTCAGCGACGAGATGCTGGCCACTGTCGGGGTCACCATGTTCGGCGCCGGCGTGATCTCCACCTCCGGCTTCCTCGCGATGGCCCTGGTCTACCTGCTCACCCATCCCATCGCCCGTGACCTCCTCCGGGACCGCCCCGACCTGACCGGCCCGGGCGTGGAGGAGCTGCTGCGGGTCAACCTCTCCATCGGCGACGCCCTGCCGCGCCTGGCGCTGGAGGACGTCCGGCTCGGTGACGTCGACGTGAAGCGGGGCGAACTCGTCCTCGTGCTGGTGGAGGGCGCGAACCTCGACCCGGAGAAGTTTCCCGACCCGCACCGCTTCGACGTCCACCGCGACAACACCGCCGACCACCTCTCCTTCGGCGGCGGCGCCCACTACTGCCCCGCGACCGCGCTCGGCCGCGCCCACGCCCGGATCGCCCTGGAGGTCCTCCTCGACCGGCTACCGGCCCTCGCGCTCGCCGTACCGCCCGGCCAACTGGTCTGGCGCACCGGCTTCATGAAACGGATCCCCGAGCGGCTGCCGGTGACCTGGTAACCAGCGACGGGCAGCCGCCCGTAAGGCGCCCCCGCCTGCCACAGTGGGCGGGGGCGCCGACGGACTCGACGGGAGCACGGCGGGCGGTCGATAACGCACTCGCCAAGGCACTCGCCCGAAGGCCGCTCAGCGGGCGACGGGGTCTGAGCCCCTGACCAGTCCCACCGGATTGCCCGGAGGCAGCAGGCCCGAGCCCACGACCAGGTGGGTCAGCGGCTCCAGCAGAGCGGCCAGCCGGGTGGTGCGGTCGGCGCCGAGCGCGGTCCAGGGGCCTTCGGCCGCCGCGTCCGTCAGCGCCTCCACCTCCGCGCGCACGACCGCCCCGGCCGGGGAGAGGGACCCGTCGGCCGTGAGCAGCCCACGCTCACGCAACCGCGCCGTGGCCGCCTCCCAGTCCGCCGGGTCCCACTTGCGCGTCTCCCGCAGCATCGCCCCGTCGGACTCGCCGGACGCCGCCTTGAGCACCATGGCCTCGACCGGCCCGAGCCCCTGACCCACCAGCACCGCGACATGCGAGTCGCCCCGGTGCTCGCGCAGCGTCGTCAGGCCCTGCCACAGCCGGGCGGTGGGACGGTCCGGGCGCTCCAGCGCCTGGTTGGCGGCGGCCAGCACCCGACCCGCGGTGTCCGCCCCCGCGGCGGCCTCCCATGCGAGGTCGGCGGCCTCGGTGAAGTCGCCCGAACCGACGACATCCGGTCCGAACACACGGGTCATCGCCGCGTCCACTGCGTCCAGGCGGGCGGCCAGCACATCGGCCGGGGCCGCATACGCCCACGCGTCCGGCAGCGCCCGGGCCACCCGGGCGGGATGGAAGACGTAGAAACAACTCGTCACGACGGACGGCGGGACCGCGCCGAGCGGCGCGGCACGCAGCGCGAAGTACCCCATCCAATACCCCCGCATCCCGAGGGCGTCCGCCGCCCGGCGCACCTCCGGTGCGAAGTACACGAGATCGTGCACCGGCTCGTACCGTTCCCACAGGTCCCGCGCCCTTCCGTCCGCCACCGCTTCCTCCGTCGCATCGGCCTGCCGTACTGTCGGCACCAGCCTGCGTTATGACGGCGGTCATAACAAGAGGGGCGACTGTGTGGCAGGAAGCGGACGCCACCTGCTCCACGACCGGCGGCGCGACCGACCGGGTGACCTCACTCCGCCCGGCCCGGCCCACCACGAGCGGTGCCGAGGAGTCCCGTCACCGCGAACACCCCCAGGTACTGGCCCGTCGCCTGCTCGCGGGCGAGCGCGAAGGACACCTCGGAGCCGGCGGCGGCGTGCCTCAGCTCCCCGACGGTGTGCACCACCACGGCGACGACGACGTTCGTCACCGCACGGCCACCCCGGCACCTTTGGCGCCCGTCGCCACGACACCACGAGCACGAACGACCACAAGCCGTGCGCCACCGTGAAGGCGGCGATGCCGAGCCCGAGCCCGATTCGGCAGGCCAGGTGTCAGTCCGTACCGCGGGCTCTGCCCCCGCTGAGCGGGGCATATGACACCCGGCCCGTGTGAGGGGCGCGCCACGCCCAGGGATTCGCCCGGATGATGGCATATGGGGCGTGATCACTGGGACAGACGGGTGGCTCAGTGACCCGGCTGGGTGGCTCGGATGGTGGGAGCTTGCGCACTCGCTGACGGTGGTTCATGTCGAGGCCGGGTCCATTCAGCTGATGAGGTATCCGCTGCCCGGCCACGACGGAAGGACATCGCTATGCGATCTGCCCGCATGCTTTTGGCCTCGGCGGCAGTAACCGCCGCTCTCGCCTTCGCGGTTCCCAGCGCGGCGCTCGCCGTGCCCGCGGGTGACGACGGAGGCCGTGACGACTCCTCTTTCAGCCGGGACCATGACCGTGGTTCCGGCGACGACCACGGCCGCGACGACTCGGGTCGCGACCACAACAATGATCACGGTGACAACCACGACAAGGGCCGCGGACACGACGAACCGCGCGGTGGAATCCACACGGGTGGCGGAGCGCTGACCCTGGTGCGTGGCGACGACCGGGGTGACGACGACCACGGCCGTGGTGACGACGAGCACGGCGGGGACGACCACGGCCGTGGTGACGATGAGCGCGGCGGGGACGACCACGGGCGTGGGGATGACCGCGGCCGGGGTGACGACCGGGG
>NZ_CM002285.1:8896856-8910608 GCF_000497445.1 Streptomyces roseochromogenus subsp. oscitans DS 12.976
ACGGCCGGGGTGAGGACCACGACCGTCCGCGTGGCGGTATGCACACGGGTGGCGGCGCGCTCGCCACTCCGGGCGTCACCGCGGGCGGCCTGGCCGTCCTGGCCGTTGGTGCCGGCGGCATGTACGTGCTGCGTCGCAAGAGGGCCGGCCAGCAGTCCTGACCTGACACTCCTTCCAGAAGCTGCGGCTGCCGCCGACGCGCCCACCGCGTCGGCGGCCCGCCCAGCCGGGCGGTCGGTCCCCGCGACCGCCCCGCATGTACGTACCCCTCCGCGCCGGTCCTCGCGCACCGGCGCCCTTGTACGTCACTCCCTGCGCGCCGGCCACGTGATCGGCGCCCCTGTCCTGATCCCCGTGCTGCCGTGCCCGAGTGAGGTGGTGTCCGATGGCAGCAGATCCCTCCTCCCCGATCCCCGCGGAACCGCCGGGGGGCGGGCGGAGTTCCGGCCGTGGGCGGCTGACGCTGTGGGGCGTGGCGATCGTGCTCCTCGTCGTCAGCGTGTTCGGCAGCCACCACGGCTCGGATGACACGCCACGCGCCTCCCGGGCCGGCGCGCCGCAGCGCCACCATCACGCGGGCGCGAGCGCCCCGTTCAAAGCCGACACGCCCCCGGTGGTCAACGACCTGCCCAGATCCGAACCGACCCGCCTGCTCATCCCCAAGATCTCTGTGGACGCCCCCTTCACCACCCTGGCCATGGACGCCTCGGGTACGCTCCAGCCGCCACCGGCCGGTGACACCAACCTCGTCGGCTGGTACGCCAAGGGTGTCTCGCCCGGGGAGACCGGCACCGCGATCATCGCCGGGCACCTCGACACGACGACCTCCGCCGCCGTCTTCGCCAACCTTGACAATCTGGCGCCCGGCGACGAGTTCACCGTGCAGCGCGCCGACGGACGCGATGCCGACTTCGTCGTGGACGACAGCGAGACCTTCGCCAAGGACAGCTTCCCCAGCGAGCGCGTCTTCGCCGACGCCCAACGCCCCGAGGTCCGGCTGATCACCTGTGCGGGGCCGTACGACAAGGCGGCGAAGGACTACAGTGACAACCTCGTGGTCTTCGCTCACCTGGAGGTGGAGTGAGCCGGTCCGCACGGGTCGGGTGAGCCAGGCCCGTACGGCTCAGGCGGCGCCGTCTGTGAAGGCCCCGCCCGGAGTGAACGCCAGCGCCGCGAACCGTTCGCCCATGCGACGGTGCGCGGCGGCGTCCGGGTGGAGGCCGTCGGGCAGCGGCAGTTCGCCGAAGTCGGCCTCGCCGTACAGTTCACGGCCGTCGAGGTAGTGCAGGTGCGGGTCCTCGGTTGACCGCTCGCGGACGATCCGGGCCAGCTCCTCCCGGATGACACCCAGGGTGAGTTTCCCGCTCGCCTTGTCCGCCGGGTCGCCGGTCGCACGGAACAGCAGCCGACCCTCCTGCAGGGCGGACACGTCCATGAGGGTGGGGCCCGGCGTGTCCTCGTGCATCGGGCACAGGATCGGCGAGACGACCAGCAGCGGGACGTCGGGGCGCCCGTCGCGGATGGTGTCGAGGAAGCCGTGCACCGCGGGACCGAACGCGCGCAGCCGCATCAGATCGGTGTTGACCACATTGATGCCGAGCTTGACGCTGATCAGGTCGGCGGGGGTGTCGCGCAGTGCGCGCGCGGTGAACGGGTCGAGGAGCGCGCTGCCGCTCAGCCCCACATTGATCAGTTCCACCCCGCCGAGGGACGCGGCGAGCGCCGGCCAGGTGGTGGTCGGACTCGCGGCCGCCGATCCGTGACTGATGGAACTGCCGTGGTGCAGCCAGACCTTGCCGGGCCGGTCCGGTACGGGCTCGACGGGCGCATCGGTGCGCAGGGCGACGAGTTCGGTCATCTCGTCGTACGGCAGCCAGATCTCCACGACCTTGACGGTGTCGGGCAGCCCGGTGAAGCGCAGGGTGCCGACGGGGCCCGGCCGGTGCGCGGCGGAGCCGGTGGTCAGGTCGATGGTGAGCGTGTGGCCGCCGCCGACGCGGCCGCTGCCGGCCGGACGGCCGTCGACGACCAGGTCGTAGCGGCCTTCCGGGCGGGGCGGTGCGCCGACGTAGACCCGCTTGGTCGGCAGGGTGTCCAACTCGACGACGGTCGCGCGGGTGCGGAAGACCAGCCGTACGCCGGAGGGCTGGGACTCCGCCATGGCCAGCTGCGGATCGGCGCACTGCGCGCGGGCGCGGGCCGGCAGCCGGTGCGGCAGGAGTCCGTGCGCGGTGCGCTCCAAGTCCAGTGCGCCGCACAGGAGTTCGGGGGTTAGCGGGATGGTCTGCATGGTGTCGGCCTGCGTTTCGAAGAGAAGAGAAGCCAAGGGAGTCAGGCGTGGGGCCAGTCGCGCAGGAGGGAGTCGAGGGCGTCCAGGATCCGGGTCCAGGACTCCTGCGAGTCGGGGGCGCTGCGGCTGAACCCGCCGGCCAGCTCCAGGCTGACGTAGCCGTGGAAGACGCTGCCGAGGAGCCGGACGGCGTGGGTCTGGTCGGGCTCGGCCAGGTCGTAGCCGCGCAGGATCGCACGGGTCATCTGTGCGTGCCGGCCGCCCGCGCTCGCGGCCGCCGCCTCGGGATCCAGCGGGTGCCGGGTCGCCGCGTAGCGGCCGGGGTGGGCGCGGGCGTAGTCGCGGTACACGTCGGCGAACGCGGTGAGGGCGTCCTTGCCGGCCCGGCCGGCGAGCGCGTCGGCGGCACGGTCGGCCAGCTCCTCCAGCGCGAGCAACGCGATCCGGGTCTTGAGGTCCTGGGAGTTCTTCAGGTGCGAGTACAGGCTCGCGACCTTGACGTCGAACCGCCGGGCGAGCGCGGACACGGTCACCTGCTCGAAGCCGACCTCGTCGGCCAGCTCCGCACCGGCCCGTACGAGACGGTCGGTGCTCAGGCCTGCGCGTACCATGCTCTTCTCCTTCTTCCATAACTGATTATGTAGCCTCCTATATGTTTTAGGCAAATGACGGAGTGGTGTAGGGTTCAGCTCCGCGTCCCGGGCGGACTAGAGGCGGCCGTCGGCGATCTCCCGCTCGTGGTACGGGAAGAGCATGTCGTCGGCCTGGACGAAGTCCACGCCCCAGTCGGCGAATTGGGCGACCTGGGAGTCGTAGTAGGCCTGGGCGCCCGGATGGGCGTGGTTCAGGCCGTAGTTGTCGGAGTTCCGGGGGCACGCCGAGCCGGTGTCGGCGATCTCGTCGGCGGTGAGCCCGTTCCGGCGACGGGCAGTTGAGCGGCGACGGCACGGCGCGGGATGCCGCGCACGATGTGCAGCCCGAAGCGCAGCCCGAGCGAGTGGATCCGCCGGGCCGGCGGAGCGAAGCCCGCCCCGCCGGCGGCGGAGGGGAACCGGTCCGGGGCCGGGAGCCGGCGGCCGTACGCGTCCAGGACCAGCGGCGCGTCCGGGTTGTAGCCATGCGCACGGGCCGTCGGCTCGTACCACTGGATGTCCACCACCACCGCGTCCCAGCCGTGCGCCAGCAGACGCTCCCGCAGGAACACCGCGTTGGCGAGCACCTAGTCCTCGGCGAGCACCTAGTCCTCGGTGACGGTCGGGCCGTAGCAGTCCCAGCTGTTTCAGCCCATCGGGGGCCGCAGCCGCCGGTCGGGAAGGGGCCGTTCCACGGTCGCCACCTCTCAGCCCGCCACGGTCGGAGGTGCCTGGACAGTTCGGCGGGCGACGTACTCGGCACGCATGGTGCCGCCACAGCCCCAGGTCTCGTTGCCGATACCCCAGAACCGCACCCGCCACGGCTCCGGGCCGAGCAGTGCGCACAGCGCAGAGAAAGGTGACAGCGCTCCACGGGTGGGTCAAGGGGTCGGGAATGGGTTCGCGCACCGGCGCCCGGTCGTCCTAGCCTGCCCACCATGGCAAAGGCACCCGTGCTCACCCCCCGGGCGGACGACTTCCCGCGCTGGTACCAGGATCTGGTCGCCAAGGCGGAGCTGGCCGACAACGGCCCGGTGCGCGGCACCATGGTCATCCGACCGTACGGGTACGGCCTGTGGGAGCGGATGCAACAGGAGATGGACGTCCGGATCAAGGACGCGGGCGCGCAGAACGCCTACTTCCCGCTCTTCATCCCGCAGTCGTATCTGACGAAGGAGGCCGAGCACGTCGAGGGCTTCGCTCCCGAACTGGCCGTCGTCACCCACGGCGGCGGCAAGGAGCTGGAGGAGCCTGTCGTGGTCCGCCCCACCTCCGAGACGATCGTCAACGAATACTTCTCGAAGTGGGTGCAGAGCTACCGCGATCTGCCGCTGCTGATCAACCAGTGGGCGAACGTGGTGCGCTGGGAGCTGCGCCCGCGCGTGTTCCTCCGTACGACGGAATTCCTCTGGCAGGAGGGCCACACAGCCCACGCCAACTACGAGGAGGCCCGCGACTACGCCGCGCGCATCCACCGGAACGTGTACGCCGACTTCATGGAGAACGTCCTCGCCATGGACGTCGTACCGGGACGCAAGACGGCCAGGGAGCGGTTCGCCGGTGCGATCAACACGCTCACCCTGGAGGGCATGATGGGCGACGGCAAGGCCCTCCAACTGGGCACCAGCCATGAGCTGGGCCAGAACTTCGCCAAGGCCTTCCACACGCGCTACCTGTCGCGGGAGGGCCGGCAGGAGTACGTCTGGCAGACCTCCTGGGGCTCCACCACCCGTATGGTCGGCGCGCTGGTGATGATGCACGGGGACGACGACGGTCTGCGCGTACCGCCCCGGCTGGCCCCGGTGCAGGCGGTGGTCATCGCCGTCAAGGGCGGCCCGGAGGTGCCGGCCGAGGTCCGCGCGATCGGTGAGCGGCTTACGGGGGCGGGAGTACGCGTCGAGGTCGACGACCGCACGGACGTGCCGTTCGGCCGGCGCGCGGTCGACTGGGAGCTGAAGGGCGTACCCGTACGGATCGAGGTAGGGCCGCGCGACCTGGAGAACGGCACCGCCGTACTGGTCCGCCGTATCCCGGGCACGAAGGAGCCGGTCGCGGCCCGGGCACTGGCCGCGCTGCTGCCCGGGGTGCTGGAGGACGACCAGGCGCTGCTGCTGGCCCAGTCCCGCCGGCGCCGCGAGGACCGCACGGCGGAGGCGACCACGATCGAGGAGGCCACGGAGGCCGCGGCCACCGGCTGGGCCCGCATCCCCTGGGCGAAGCTCGGCCCCGAGGGCGAGACCGGACTCGCCGAACAGGGCATGTCGGTACGGTGCCTGGTCGCGGCGGACGGCACGGTCCCGGAACGCGATGACCAGCCGGGGAATGTGGCGATCGTGGCGCGGGCGTATTGACGGGGCGGGCACGCCTGCGGTCGGTGCACCCGCACACCCACTTTTTTGTGCGTACTTGGCAGCCGTAGCCGGGCGGGAGAGGCTGTCTTGCGAGGTCAGAGGCTCGGCAGCGGGATGGGAGGAGGTGGCCGGGGTGCGGGGTCAGGATGTCTGGCCGCGTTCACGGAGCTGGTTCAGGCGGCGGTGGCCCCAGTCGGATACGGGGCCCAGGGCCTCGGACAGGTCGCGGCCGAAGCCGGTGAGTGTGTATACCGTCTTGGGCGGCAGCACGTCGTACACCTCCCGGTGCACCAGTCCGTCCTCCTCCATCTCGCGCAGCGCCTGAGTCAGCACCTTCTCGCTCAACCCCGGCAATCGGCGCCGTAGTTCGGCCGGCCGGTGCGGGCCGGACTCCAGCAGCCACAGCAGGGACGTCTTCCACTTGCCGTCGATCACGGCGATCGCGGCGGTCACTCCGCAGACGTTCGGATCCTGGGCGCGGCTGCGTGTCATCGGTGTCCTCTTCTGTTCCCTATCAGGCCGTACGGCCACATTTCCTTATCCATATGGGAGTTGAAACATGTCCACATCCACGCATCTTCCTGCCGTCACCGTGCTCGGTCTCGGCCCGATGGGCCGCTCGCTGGCCGGCGCGTTCCTCAAGGCAGGGCTGCGGACCACGGTCTGGAACCGCACCCCGGGCAAGGACCGGGAGCTGATCGAGCAGGGGGCGGCCGGCGCCGGATCGGCCGAGGAGGCCGTCGCAGCCGGTGACCTTGTCGTGGTCTGCGTGGTGAACTACGACGCGGTCGACGCCCTCCTGCGCCCCGAGCCCGTCACCTGCGCCCTCAAGGGCCGTACCGTCGTGAACCTGACCGCCGACACTCCGCACCGCGCCCGGAAGGCGGCGGAGTGGGCGGCCGGCCACGGCATCCGCTACCTGGACGGCGCGATCATGACCCCGGCTCCCAGCATCGGCACTCCGGAGGCCGTCTTCCTGCACAGCGGACCGCGCGGCCTGTACGAGGAGTACCGGCCCGTGCTGGAGGCACTGGGCGGCAAGCACATGCACCTCGGAGAGGAGATCGGACGCGCCGCCGCTTTCGACATCGCGCTGCTCGACCTCTTCTGGACGGCGATGGCGGGCTATGCGCACGCCGTCGCGATCGCCCGGGCCGAGGGAGTCACCGCCGGCGAACTCGCACCCTTCGCGCAGGGCATCGGCGCGATCCTGCCCCCGCTCTTCGCGGAGTTCGCGCGGGACGCCGACGACGGCACCTACTCCGGGGCCATCAACCCTCTCACCTCGGCCGCCTCGACCATGGCCCATGTCGTCGAGGTCTCCGAGGCCCACGGCGTCGACGCGGGTGTGATGCGCGCGGTGGAAGGCATGGCCCGGCGCACCATCGGTCTCGGCCACGGCACGGACGGCTTCATCCGGGTCGCGGAGGTACTGGGCAGGCGGTGAGACGACGGCCCGGCAGGCCCGGTCGCGGGACGTGGGCGCGGGGCACGGCACCGGAACGGCCCTGCCCTGTCCTGCGGTCTTGCCCGCACTCGGTGGATGAGCCGCGAAGGTGACGCTCAGGCACCACTGGGGCGGACTGGGCGAGGCGGAGTGGGCCGGATGGGCCGTTGCCGGGCACGGAAGTCGATCCGGACACGGAACCGATGCTTGGCGCCGTGAGTCTGAGTGGGTCTTGGAGGTGTGGCGGGTGTGGAAGTCGGTCCGGGCTCGGAAACTGATGTCTGGCGCCGTGAGTCCGAGTGGGTCTTGGAGGTGTGGCGGGTGTGGAAGTCGGTCCGGGCTCGGAAACTGATGTCTGGCGCCGTGAATCCGAGTGGGTCCTGGAGGTGAGGCGGGCGCGGAGCCGTTGCGAGTGCGGAGCTGATGGGGCGCACGGGCATGCCAGGCGCCGCGCCACGAAGGGGACCGGCCCGTACGCCGACAGGGCACCCCGAGGTCGGCGGACCTGCGACTTGTGCAGGACGCGGCGTAATGCGACGCTTCGGTCCGCCGGCCGCGACCACGGTCGGCGGTGCCTGTGAGCACCGGTTTTCCCGGCGAGGTGAAGGGATCTCCCGGGGTCGGCCGTGGATCGAGACGGGGAGTGGCGCGATGGAGCTGGAGCTGCGGCACCTGCGGGTGCTGTGCGCGATCGCCGACGCCGGCAGCGTGGGTCGCGCCGCGGCACAGCTCGGCTATTCGCAGCCCGCTGTGAGCACTCAACTGCGGCGCATAGAGCGCCACTTGGGCGAGCCGCTCTTCGAACGCGGCACCAGCGGAGTGCGGCCGACCCGCTACGGCGCCGAGGTCGTCGCCCAGGCCCGTGACGTGCTGGCCCGTGCCGACGCCATCGGCCATCGCCCGGCCGCCGCGCGAGCCCGCCGTACCCTGCGCGTGGCTGCGACCAACTCGCCCATGCTGTCCGGCACGGTCTCCCGGGTCCGCACCCGGCTGCCGGACCTGTCCGTCGCGGTCACCAGCGTCTACGCCTCCTCGCGGATCGTGGAACTGCTGGAGGAGGGCACGGTGGACGCGGCCATCGCCGCCGACTATCCGGGCATGGAGCTGCGGCACTCGGACGCGGTGAAGCACCGCGGAATCGTGACGGAGCCGACATTCGTCGCCCTGCCCTCCCGGCACCGGCTGCGGCAGTGCGCCCAGGTCCAGCTCGCCGACCTGGCCGAGGACGCCTGGTTCGTGACCCCGGACGACGGGGCCGGCTGGCCCGGAGTGTTCTACGACGCCTGTGCGGCGGCCGGATTCACCCCGGTCACCGTCCATGAGTTCCTCGGCGACCAGACCCAGCTGCAGAGCATGATCGCCGACGGCCTCGGTGTGTCCCTCGTCCAGCCGACGCTGCGGCCGATCCCGCATGTCGTGGTCAAGCCACTGGCCGGCTCCCCGCTGTGGTGCCGTTATGTGCTGGCCTGGCGGCCCGACACCGTCACCGAGGAGGTCGAGGAGGCCCTGTCCCAGTCCGCCACGGCCGCCTACCGCGACCTCGTCGCCCAGGCACCCCACCTGCGGGCCTGGGCCTCACGCACCTGGAGCGTCACCGGGGCGTAGTCACGTTGCCCTGCCCGCGACGGTAGCGCGACGACCATGACGGTGCGTCAAAGACCCTCCGCGATGTTATGAGCGGTCAATGCCATGTGCTATGTCACACGGCATTGTTGGGGTGGGTGACCCGCTGAGACAGTGCCTCACACGCCTCAACACCCCACCGAGGCGCATCCCCTTCGTGGAGGAATCCCGATGCGCAATCGCTTCGCGCTGCCCAGACGCATACCCGGCCGCACACACCCTCGTACGGTCGGACGCATGGCCGGCGCCGCGGCCGTCTGTGTCACCCTGGCCGGGCTGCTGACCACGCCCGCGGCAGCGGCACCGCAGTCGCACACCGGTGCCGCCCCCGCGCCTCCGGGACACGTGTCGGTGCCGTCGCCGACCGGTGCTACCACCGCCGTCACCGAGCGTCCCGCGAGCCAGTCCCGGCGGCTCAGCCCGGCCCAACTCCCGCCCCTGCAGCCGCTGTCGCCCCACCCGGCCCGCAAGACGGCCAAGGCTGCCAAGGCGGCCTCCTGCACTCCGGGCGACTTCGGCAGCCGCAGCGGAGCCGCCCTCGTGGCCTTCGTGAAGGCGTCGACCACGGACTGCGTCAACACCCTCTTCTCGGTCACCGGCAAGGACGCGCACGACGTCTTCCAGCAGTCCCAGATGCTCACCGTGGCGGCCGCGTTCACGCGCACGGCCGGGCAGTACCGCGGCGACAACTCCGGCGGCCTGGAGCAGCTGGTCCTGTTCCTGCGAGCCGGCTACTTCGTGCAGTTCAACCACCCCGGCGACGTGGGCACGTACAGCAGCCGCCTCACCAAGGCCGTCACGGCCGGCCTGGACGCCTTCTTCGCCCGGTCCCACTCGAATGATGTGACGGCGGTGAACGGCGACATCCTCGGTGAGACCGTCATCCTCACCGACAGCGCCGACGTCCAGGGCCGCTATCTCCCGGTCTACGAGCGGTTGTTGAGCGATTACGACAGCCCGTACAACTCCGTGGACAGCATGGTCAGGGCGGTGAACGACGTCTACACCCCGCTGTGGCGCGGCAACTGGAACCCCGACTACGTCGCCGCGGTCGCCGCGGACCCGTCGATCACCGACACCCTGCACGAATTCGCGCTGGACCACACGGACCTGCTCGGCACCGACAAGGCCTTCCTGGATTCCAACGCCGGGATGAACCTGGCCCGCTATGTCGAGCACCCGGAACTCCAGGCGACCGTGAAGCCTCTCGCCAAGGACCTGCTGGACCAGTCCGCGATCACCGGCCCGACGGCCGCGCTCTGGGTCGCCGTCGCCACGCAGGCGAACGCCTACGACGGCAGCGACTGCGCGTACTACGACGTCTGCGACCTGCCCGCCAAGCTGACCGCGGCCGCCCTGCCGATCACCCACTCCTGCGACGCGGACCACACCATCCTCGCCCAGGACCTCACGGACGCGGACCTCGACGCCACCTGCGCCAGCGTGCTGCACCAGGACGCCTACTTCCGCGGGCTGGTGAAGGCCGACGGCGCGATACCCGGCCAGTACGTCTCGACCATCCAGCTCGTCGTCTTCGCCAGCCGCGCCGACTACCAGACGTACGCCGGCGCCATCTACGGCATCAGCACCGACAACGGCGGCATGACCCTGGACGGCAACCCGTCCGACCCGGCCAACCACGTGACGTCGATCATGTACCAGAAGGACTCCGACGACGGTTTCACGGCCCGGATCTGGAACCTCAACCACGAGTACACGCACTTCCTCGACGGCCGCGACGACATGAAGGGCGACTTCGCCCAGGAGACCACCGTGCCGGACATCTGGTGGATCGAGGGTCTCGCCGAGTACGTCTCCTACAGCTACCGGGGAATCGCCGACGACCAGGCCGTCCAGGAGGCCGCCAAGCACACGTACAAGCTGAGCACCCTGTGGCAGAGCACCTACGACAACAGTGACGTGATCCGCACCTATCCGTGGGGCTATCTCGCCGTGCGCTACATGGCCGAGAACCACCCCGACGACATCCAGAACATGCTCGCCCGCTTCCGCGTCGGTGACTACGCCGGCGGCTACGCCGTCTACCACGACGGCATCGGCACCCGCTATGACGCCGACTTCGACCAGTGGCTCACGGCGTGTGCCCAGGGCGCCTGCGCCAAGCCCGCCAAGGCCTGAGCGCACGCGCCGTAGCACGACGGCCGCCGACCGGCGATCCCGGTCGGCGGCCGCGGCCGTGCGGCGACGGGCGTCAGACCGCCGTGGCCGGGTACGTCGGGTACTCGACGCCCGACACATGCTGGACGACCCGGACGACCTGGCAGGAGTAGCCGAACTCGTTGTCGTACCAGAGGTAGAGGATCGCGTTGTCGCCGTCGACCTTGAGGGCGCCGGCGTCCACGATCGAGGCGTGGCGCGAGCCGATGAAGTCGCTGGAGACCGCGTCGGGCGCCGTGATGAAGTCGATCTGGCGCTTGAGCGGCGAGGTCAGCGAGACCTCGCGGAGGTAGTCGTGGACCTCCTCGCGGGTGGTCTCGCGGGCCAGCTGCAGATTGAGGATCGCGATCGACACGTCCGGCACGGGCACGCGGATCGAGCTGCCGCTGATCTTCGCCTTGAGGTCCGGCAGCGCCTTGGAGACCGCGGAGGCGGCACCCGTCTCGGTGATCACCATGTTGAGCGGCGCGGAGCGGCCACGGCGCTCGGACTTGTGGTAGTTGTCCAGCAGGTTCTGGTCGTTGGTGAACGAGTGGACGGTCTCCACGTGACCGCGCAGCACGCCGTACTCGTCGTCCATCGCCTTCAGCGGGGGGACGATCGCGTTGGTGGTGCAGGAGGCGCAGGACAGGATCTGCTCGTCCGGCTTGACGGTGTCGTGGTTGACGCCGTGCACGATGTTCGGGACGTCGCCCTTGCCCGGCGCGGTCAGGACGACCTTCTCGATGCCGGGGCGCAGATGCTGGGACAGGCCCTCGCGGTCGCGCCACTTGCCGGTGTTGTCGATGAGGATGGCGTCCCGGATGCCGTACTCGGTGTAGTCCAGGGACGACGGGTCGTCCGCGTAGATCACCTTGATGGCTTTGCCGTTGGCGACGATCGTGCTGCTGGCCTCGTCGACGGTGATCGTGCCCTGGAACTGGCCGTGGATGGAGTCGCGGCGCAGCAGCGAGGCGCGCTTGACGAGATCCTCGGCGGCCCGGCCGCCACCGCCGCGCACCACGATGGCCCGCAGCATGAGGCCGTTGCCGGAGCCCGCCTTCTCGATCAGCAGACGGGCGACGAGCCGGCCGATGCGGCCGAAGCCGTACAGGACGACATCGCGCGGCTCACGGCGCTCGATCTTGCTGGCGCCGGTGGCGCCGGCCACGGCCTCGGCCGTGAACTCCGCCACACTCAGACCGCGGTCGTCGGCCTGGTAGGTGGTGGCGAGCATGCCCAGGTCGATCTGCGAGGGCCCGAGGTCGAGGGCGGTCAGGGCCTGCAGGAACGGCATCGTCTCGGTGACCGACAGCTCCGCGCCGGCGATCTGCCGGGCGAAGCGGTGCGTCTTGAGGATGCTGACCACCGACTTGTTCACCAAGGAGCGGCTGTGCAGCAGGACGGTCACGTCCCGCTCGCGGTGCAGCTTCCCGATGAGCGGGATCATCGACTCCGCGATCTCCTCGCGGATCTTCCAGTTGGTGAACGAGTCGTCGTTGACAGTCACTGATCCATCTTTCGAGCTAGGGAGCGCTCATATGG
Organism: Streptomyces roseochromogenus subsp. oscitans DS 12.976; assembly: GCF_000497445.1. NCBI lineage: Bacteria > Bacillati > Actinomycetota > Actinomycetes > Kitasatosporales > Streptomycetaceae > Streptomyces > Streptomyces roseochromogenus. Next base: position 8,908,902 of record NZ_CM002285.1, read on the forward strand.
TAACCACACCTCTCAGCTGCTCCTTCCGGGGGTGCGGGGGGTAAGGGATTTGCACCCATTCCTTGACTGATTCCTGAATCGGGGTGGAAGTGCGTAAGAAACCCGGGTCGCGAATTGCACGTCTTACCTGGCGTGCCCAAGGTCAAAAGAGTGAGCACCTCTTCCGTTCCCCGGCCCGAGTCGGCCGCCCCGTCCGCCGTTGTCCGTCGCCCGGTCCTGCCACGGATCGCCCGGCGCGGTGTCCCCGAGGGGGCGCTACGGGCCCTCGCCCTGTTCGCGGCCGTACGTGTCGCCGGGGTCCTCGTGGTGATCCTCACCAACGCGGTCCGGGGCCATCCGCTGCTCAAAAGTTTCGCCCACTCCTGGGACTCCCGGTGGTACCTGCACATCGCCGCCCAGGGCTACGGCCACCGCATCTGGATCACCCCGGAGGGTGCGGTCCAGAGCGACTGGGCGTTCTTCCCCCTGTATCCCGGACTCATCAGGGCACTGAGCACGGTCCTGCCGCTCAGCCCCGGCATGGCCGCACTGCTCATCTCCTGGATCGCCGCGGGCGTGGCGGCCTACGGCGTGTACGTCATCGGCCACCACCTCTACGGGCGCGGCGTCGCCACCGCGCTGGTCGCCCTGTGGGCCGCCCTGCCGCACGCGGTGGAACTGACCATCGCCTACACCGAGTCCCTGTTCGCCGCGCTCGCCATCTGGTCCCTGTACTTCGTGCTCAAGCGCCGCTGGCTGTGGGCCGGGACACTGGCCGCGCTGGCGGGGCTGTCCCGGCCGAGCGGCTTCGCGATCGCGCTGGCCGTCTCCCTCGCCGCCGCCCACGAGGCGTGGCAGCAGCGCGGCCGGGTACCGGCGAGCCTGTGGGCCGGTGCCGTCATCGCCCCGCTGGGCTGGCTCGGCTATGTGCTCTGGGTGGGCGGACAGACGGGCGATCTGCTCGGCGGCTACTTCAAGGTGCAGAGCGCCTGGGACTCCAAGTTCGACTTCGGTCTCGGCTCGGCGCGTTTCCTGAAGGGCCTGCTGCTGCACGGCGGAGGCGTCGTCTACCCGGCGGCCCTGGTCATAGTCGCGGCCGGAGTGCTGCTCTTCGCCCTGCTCTGTCTGGAACGCGCCCCGCTGGCCCTGGTGGTCTTCGCGGGTGTCCTGATCCTGCTCGTGGTCGGCGGCTCCGGCTCCTTCTCCTCCAAGCCGCGGTTCCTGCTGCCGGCCTTCCCGCTCCTCATCCCCATGGCTCGCGCACTGACCCGGACCTGGCGGGTCCGGCCGGCCCACGCCATGATCGTCTACGCCGGTCTCACCGTCGTATCCCTGCTGTTCGGTGCCTATGTGGCGGTGGTGGCCCGCTCCCCGCTGTGAGCCACGGCACGTCACGCGGGCTGCCGCTCCCGCCTGATCCGTCGTACGCAGCCCACGGCGGCGGAGCCCGTCAGCAGGGCGCCGGCGCAGATCGGTGCGCGGTAGCCGAGTCCGCCGTCGATCGCGGCGCCGCCCAGCACCGGACCGAGGGCGGCGCCCGTGTTCGGCGCCGGCGTCGCGGACGCGCCCGCGAGGGACGGGGCGTCCGCCGCCTCGTACGGCATGCGTGTGATCAGCGTCGAGCCGACGCCGAACGCCAGGGCGCCCAGCACCGGCACCAGCAGGACGCCGGGAGCGCCGGGGCGAGCGAGCAGCCGGCCGGTGAGCAGCGCGGCCCCGTCGGCCGCC
>NZ_CM002285.1:8911252-8924668 GCF_000497445.1 Streptomyces roseochromogenus subsp. oscitans DS 12.976
CAGCAGGGCCACCGCCCAGAACGCCGAACGCCGGCCGAGCAGCCGGCCCAGCCCGGCACCGGCGGACACGCCCACCACACAGGCGAGCGTGGTGCCGCCGAGCGCGACCGAGGTGGCCCGGCCCTTGGCGTCCGGTGGACGTGGGCGGCACGCTGACGTGTGCGCGCAGGGGCGTGTCACCCGGTTTCCGACGTGGGTCCGGAGCCGTACCGCCGCCCGCTCGTGGGGCGGGAACATGTGAAATAGGTAAAATCTAGGCGTTTGCTGAACATGCAGGCGGCGGCAGGTCATCGCAGGCCACCGCCCCGTCGGAAGTGATCGATGGCCCGCAAGCGCTCCACGGACGAAGGCGACGAGCTGCTGGCCAGACTCGGTTCGCTCACCGCCCAGGCACGCGAGCGCGCGGAGCTGCAGCGCACCCAGGTCGAGCTGGCCCTCGCCCTGCAGCGCGGCATGCTGCCCCGGGACCTGCCCACCGCCCCCGGCCTGCACCTCGCCGTCCGTTACACACCGGCCAACCTCGGACTCAACGTGGGCGGCGACTGGTACGACGCGTTCGTCCTGCCCGACGGGCGGATCGGGCTGTCCATCGGCGACGTACAGGGGCACAACATCGAGGCCGCCGCCTTCATGGGCCAGGTACGGGCCGGACTGCGCGCCCTCGCCTCCGTGACCGGCGAACCGGGCGAACTGCTCGCCCGCACCAACGACCTGCTGCTCTCGCTGGGCAGCGAACTCTTCGCCACCTGCACCTTCATGCGCCTCGACCCGGCCACCGGAGTGCTGGAGAGCGCACGGGCCGGCCACATCCCGTTCGTGTGGGCCACGGCCGAGGGCAAGTCCGGCGTCGTCGACGACGAGGGAGGGCCGCCGCTCGGCATCGACAAGGGCATGGAGTACCCGGTGACCAGACACCGGCTCACCACGGGCGGAGTCTTCGTCCTGCTCACCGACGGCGTGGTCGAGGGCCCCTCACTCACCATCGAGGACGGCCTCGACCAGGTCGTACGCCTCGCCGGCATCGCCGCCGTCGCCGGCCTGGAGGCCCATGCCCTGGCCGCCGCCGTGATCAAAGGCGCCGAGAGCGTCGGGCACGAGGACGACGCGGCGGTCCTCGTCGTAGGTCTGGACAGTCCCGCGAACCACCTGTGACCGGGTCCGGGCGACCACCCTGCACATCCGCCCGGATCCGGCCCTGACCGGTCAGGTCGGCCACGGTGCGCATGTCCCCGGCCTCGGCTGGACGGGCCACTGCAATGCCGCAAAGCCGTGAAGCCGTGAAGCCGCGAAGACCGCGAAGACGGACCCGGAGCCGGGCGTGGCCACCTCGGCCGGCCACCGCGTGAGCGGTCCGGGATTCAGCCATAGGGCCGGACGGCCGCGGGTCTCGCCTCGCCGACCGGGGGCCGTCGGTGTGAGATGGCTGCTGTGGTGGGTATCGAGGATCTGCGCCGGCCGGGCGGCTACGCCGTCCAGGTGGTGGCCGTCGCGGCCTGCTACTACGGCGCTGCCCGGCTCGGACTCCTGCGCGAACTCACCGTCGAGGGCGCCATCGTCACCCCCATCTGGCCGCCGACCGGTGTCGCCGTCGCCGCCCTGCTGATCCTCGGCCTGCGCTGCTGGCCCGGCGTCTCGATCGGCGCCTTGCTGGCCGTGATGTCCCTCACCACCCCCCACCTCGACGTGCTCGGCACCCTCGCCGCCCAGACCGGCGCACCGGTGGTCGCGGTGCTCCTGCTGCGCCGGGCCCGCTTCCACACGGACCTCAGCCGGTTACGGGACGGTGTCGCCCTGGTGTTCCTCGGCGCGCTGACGGCGATGCTGATCAGCTCGACCGCCGGCGTCGGGCTGCTCGTCCTCACCGGCAAGCTGGACTGGCCCAGCTTCTGGCCCGTCTGGCTGGCCTGGTGGGTGGGCGACGCCATGGGCGTCCTGCTCGTCACCCCGCTGCTGCTGTTGCTGCACGGTGCGCGCTGGCCGCCCTCCCTGGCCCGCTGGAAGGAGGCAGTCGCGCTGACCGTCGTCGCCTGCTGTCTCGTGCCGGTGGCCGTCTACAGCTCGATCAGCCTGCTCTATCTCGTCTACCCGCTGCTCATCTGGGCCGCCCTGCGTTTTCAGCTCGAGGGCAGTGTGCTGTGCGCGCTGCTGACGTCCGTGCTGGCCACTGTCGCCGCGACGGACGGCGTCGGGGCCTTCACGGGACTGAGCCGGATCGAGGTCATGGCGAAGCTCCAGACGTTCAACGGCTCGATGGCCCTGACCGCCCTGCTGCTGTCCGCCCTGATCACCGAGCAGCGCAACACCCGGAGCTCGGTGGAGAAGGCCTGTCAGGAACTGGTCGAGGTGCTGGAACACCTCACCGCGGGCGATCCCCCGCCGCCCCGGCCGCTGCCGCACACCGACGACATCAGCAATACCGACGACATCAGCCACATCGGCGAGATCGACGGCAGGGACGATCGGACTCGGCGCAACGGGCCCCTGTGACGCGGGGCGGGGCAGGGCAATCGGTGAGGGGCCTGCTTGCCCGCGCTGCCGGCGTCACCGCCTCCTCCGGCGTGTCGGACGGCTGGTCAGGGGCGCTGGGAGACGATGGGCGGTGCCCGGAGGGGCACGTTCCGGACGGGAGGAACAGACGCGGTATGGAGCAGCGGGCGGTGAGCGCGGAGGGCCGGCGGACCGAGGCGGACCGGGCGCGCTCCGGCCGCGTGCGGCGGCCCGACGGTGCTGTCGTACGGCCGCCGGACGCCATCGACGTACGCCGTCGCATCCCGCCTACCGACCGGCTGCTCCGCGACCCCCGGCTGGCCGTGGTGGTGGACCGTCTCGGCGCCGGAGTGGTGAAGGCCGCCGTCCACGAGGCGCAGGAGCGGGCCCGCGAGGGAGGGATCTCGCCCGAGCGGGTGGCGGAGACGGCGCTCGCGCTGCTGCCCGGCACCGCGAGCGGGCTGCGCCCGGTGATCAATGCCACCGGGGTGCTGCTGCACACCAACCTCGGCCGGGCCCCGCTGTCGGTCACCGCTCGGCAGGCCGTCCAGGAGGCTGCCGGACCCACGGACGTCGAACTGGACCTCGCGACCGGCGTCCGCGCCCGCCGTGGCCGCTCGGCACTCGCCGTCCTGCGCGAGCGCGTCCCACGTGCGGGCGCCGTGCACGTCGTCAACAACGGCGCCGCCGCGCTTCTCCTCGCCGCCACCGTGCTCGCGGCCGACAAGGAGATCGTCGTCAGCCGGGGCGAGCTGGTGGAGATCGGCGACGGATTCCGCCTGCCCGACCTGCTCGTCTCGACCGGCGCCCGGCTCCGCGAGGTCGGTACGACCAACCGCACGACCGCCGCCGACTACGCCGCCGTGACCGGCCCCGGCACCGGGTTCGTGCTCAAGGTGCATCCGTCCAACTTCCGCGTCACCGGCTTCACCCGCTCCGCCGGGACGGCCGAACTCACCGGTCTCGGTGTCCCGGTCGTCGTCGACATCGGCTCCGGACTGCTCGCCCCGCATCCGGCGCTGCCCGAGGAACCCGACGCGGACACCGAGCTGCGTGCGGGCGCCTCGCTCGTCACCGCGAGCGGCGACAAACTGCTCGGCGGCCCTCAGTGCGGACTGCTGCTCGGCGCCCGGGACCTGGTCCGTGCCCTCGCCCGGCACCCGCTGGCCCGCGCGCTGCGCGTCGACAAGCTGACCCTGGCCGCCCTGGCGGCCACCCTCACCGGCCCGCCCACCCCGACAGCCCTCGCCCTCACCGCCGACCCGGCCGTACTGCGCGCCCGCGCCGACCGGATCGCCACGAGCCTCGGCGCCGACGGCCTCGACGTACGGGCCGTCGAGTGCGCCGCCACCGTCGGCGGCGGAGGCGCCCCCGGAGTCACCCTGCCCAGCGCGGCTCTGTCCCTGCCGGAGCCGTACGCCGCCGCGCTGCGCACCGGCCCCCTCCCCGTCGTCGGACGGCTGGAGTCGGGCCGCTGCCTGCTGGACCTGCGCGCGGTGCCGGAGCAGGACGACGAGCGGCTGGCCGAGGCCGTGCGCCTGGCCCGGACCGCCAGGGAAGCCGTGCCCGTGGGGGCAGTCCGCCCGGCCGGGGAAGGGCGGGCGTGATGCGGGTGCTCGCCACCGCCGGTCATGTCGACCACGGCAAGTCCGCCCTGGTACGGGCCCTCACCGGCATGGAGCCCGACCGCCACCTGGAGGAACGCCGCCGGGGGCTCACCCTCGACCTGGGGTTCGTGTGGACGCGGCTCGGCCCGGACGGTGACCACCTGGCCTTTGTCGACGTACCCGGGCACGAACGCTTCGTGCCGACCATGCTGGCCGGCGTCGGGCCGGTGCCCGCCGTGCTGTTCGTGGTCGCCGCCGACCAGGGCTGGCAGCCCCAGTCCGAGGAGCACTTGGCGGTCCTCGACGCGCTCGGCGTCCGGCACGCCGTCCTCGCGGTGACCCGCAGCGACCTCGCCGACCCGGAACCCGTACGCGCTGACGCCGTCGAGCGGCTGGCCAGGACCTCTCTCGGAAAGGTGCCGGCGGTCGCGGTGAGCGCGCTCACCGGTGCCGGACTCGACGCGCTGCGCCGCGAACTGGAGTTGCTGGCAGGGGAGTTGGCCGATCCCGATCCCGACGCCGACGTACGGCTGTGGCTCGACCGGGCCTTCACCGTGCGCGGGCACGGCACCGTCGTGACCGGCACGCTCGGCGCGGGCACCCTGCGCGCCGGCGACCGGCTGGTCACCGGGGACGGTCCGCGCGTGCTCCGGGTGCGCGGGCTGCAGACCCTGCACGAGGAGCGGACGGCGGTCGGCGGTGTGGCCCGCGTGGCCGTCAACCTGCACGGGCAGGGCGCCGATGACCTGCGCCGGGGGCAGGTGCTGCTGACCCCGGACTGCTGGTCACGCAGCGATGTGCTCGACGTCCGGGTCACCGGGGAGCCGGTCGCCCGCCTGCCCCGTTCGGTCACCCTGCACATCGGCACCGCCGCCGTGCCCGTCACCGTCCGTCCGCTCGGCGACGACACCGCCCGCCTCACCCTCGCCCGGGGACTGCCCCTGCGGGTCGGCGACCGCGCGGTGCTGCGCGAACCGGGCGGCGGTCGTACGCCCTGCGGGGCCACCGTCCTGGACGTACGACCGCCCCGGCTGACCCGGCGTGGCGCCGGCCGGGCCCGTGCCGCCGAACTCGCCGCTCTGACCGGCCGCCCTGACGGCGCCGGCGAACTGCGCCGCCGCAGGCTGATCCGGCGCGCCGACCTGCTGGCGATGGGCGTCCTGGCTCCCGCCGAACCGGTCGCGGGGGACTGGCTGGTGGACGACGCGCACTGGATCGCTCTGAGGGATCGGCTGGCCGCCGAGGTCCAACGCCACGCCAAGGAAGACCCGCTGGAACCGGGCCTGCCCACCGAGGCGGCCCGCCGCCTGCTCGGCCTGCCCGACCGGGCCCTCGTCGACGCCCTGGCCGGCACCATGCCCCGACTACGCACCAGACAGGGCCGGTTGTATACCGCAGACAGCATCGGCCCCGACCTGCCCCGGCCAGTCCGCGCCGCCGTGGACGCCGTACGCCAGGACCTCGCCCGTGCGCCGTTCCGCGCACCAGAGGCCGGCCGGCTTGTCCAACTCGGCCTGAACCGCAGGGCGTTGGCAGCCGCCGTCACGGCCGGTGCCCTGCTGCGGATCGCCGACGGAATCGTGCTGCTGCCCGGCGCCGACGCCGAGGCCGCCGCCGAACTTCGCGCGCTGCCCCAGCCGTTCACGCTCAGCGCGGCCCGGCGCGCGCTGGACACCACCCGCCGGGTGGCCGTACCGCTGCTGGAGTTCCTGGACGCGCGCGGGTACACCGAGCGCGTCGACGACCAGCGCCGCCGCTGCCGTACGGGCGAGGGAAGCCCTTGTACAGATGCGGTGAACGGGGTGGACGGAGACGGACGGGAATCGAACCCGCCGGCCCGAGATCCTCGGACCCCTCGGTTTTGAAGACCGGGAGGGCCACCAGGCACCCACACGCCTCCACCGCCCGCCAGGCTACTGCTCCAGGAGACCGCCGGTATGACATCGACATCCCCACCGATCCGCCAGACCCCCGTCCGGCTCACGCAGTACGCCCACGGCGGCGGCTGCGCGTGCAAGATCCCGCCCGGAGAGCTGGAGGAGGTGGTCGCCGGGCTGACCGGGCCGGCGCCCGCCGGGGGCGACACCCCGCTGCTCGTCGGGATCGCCACCGGTGACGACGCCGCCGTGATCACCCACCGGGGAACCGCCGTCGTCTGTACGGCCGACTTCTTCACCCCGGTCGTGGACGACGCCTACGACTGGGGACGCATCGCCGCCGCCAACGCCCTGTCCGACGTGTACGCGATGGGCGGTCGGCCGGTGCTCGCCGTGAATCTGCTGGCCTGGCCGCGCGACCGGCTGCCCTTCGAACTGGCCCGCGAGGTGCTGCGCGGCGGACTGGCCGTCGCCACCGAGGCCTGCTGCCATGTCGGCGGCGGACACAGCGTCGACGACGCGGAGCCCAAGTACGGCATGGCCGTCACCGGACTCGCCGATCCCGCGCGGCTGCTGCGCAACGACGCCGGCCGGCCAGGGGTGCCGCTCTCGCTGACCAAGCCGTTGGGCGTGGGTGTGCTGAACAACCGGCACAAGGCCACCGGTGAGCGCTTCGAGCAGGCCGTCGCCACGATGACAGCCCTGAACCGCGAGGCCTCCGAGGCCGCGCTGGCCGCCGGGGCCACCTGTGCCACCGATGTCACCGGGTTCGGTCTCCTCGGCCATCTCCACAAGCTGGCCCGTGCCTCCGGCGTGACCGCCGTGGTCGACACCGCCGCCGTCCCGTATCTGGAGGGGGCACGCGAGGCCGTCCGGGACGGGTACGTCAGCGGCGGCACCCGGCGCAACCTCGCCTGGGTCACCCCGCACACCGACTTCGGCGACACCGACGGCGACACCCGGCTGCTGCTCGCCGACGCCCAGACCTCCGGCGGGCTGCTCGTCGCGGCCGAGGTGCCCGGAGCGCCGGTGGTGGGGGAGCTGGTGCCGCGCGGACCGCTCTCGGTCGTGCTGAAGTGAAGCCCGCTACGGATCCGTTCCGGTGTGCTCGTCGATGCCCGCCCGCCTGCGGTAGGCCCGCACCAGGTCCACCGACGCCGGACCGCGTGGCCGGCGGCCGGGGCGGATGTCCACGGCGAACGCCTTCGACTCCTGGATGTGGACGTTGGGGTCCAGGGACAGATGCAGCAGCTCGTTGGCTGCGTCCCCGGTGCTGTAGCCGTTGGGACCCCAGTGGTACGGCAGCCCGACCTGGTGCAGCCGGCGGCCCAGCACCGTCAGCGGCGCCATCCGGTCGGTCACCAGCACCCGCGCCTCGATCACCGCGCGTGCGCTGACGATGGTCGCCCACCCGGTATGTGCCAGGCCCCGCTCGGCCGCCAGCTCGGGGGAGACCTCGCAGAAGAACTCCGGTTGCAGCTCGGCCAGATACGGCTGCCAGCGGGACATGCCGCCCGCCGTGTGGTGCTCGGTCAGCCGGTAGGTGGTGGCCACGTACGGGAACACCTCTGAGCCGGGTTCGTCGCCGCTCGGCTGGTAACGGTTGTCGGGCAGCGAGGGCATCAACTGCCGTACCGGATTGCGCTGCTGGTCGTAGAGCAGGTTCACGAACGGCGAGTCCTGCGGCTCGTAATGGGCCGGGAGCGGGCCGTCGGCGAGGCCGGACGGCACATACAGCCAGGCCTTGCCGTCGGACTGCATGATGAACGGGTCCTCGCCCGACAGGGCTTCCGGGCCGGTCGCGTCCTCGGGCGGTCCGTGGTCGGGTGCCTTGTCCCTCTTGAAGTCGGGGACATCGTGCCCGGACCACTCACCCTTGTCCGGGTCCCACCACACCAGTGCCTTCCGCTCGCTCCACGGTCTGCCCTGCGGGTCGGCGGAGGCGCGGTTGTACAGGATCCGGCGGTTGGCCGGCCAGGCCCACGCCCACTCGGCCGCCACCCAGTCCTGCTCCTGGCCGGGTCTGCGGCGGGCGGCCTGGTTGACGCCGTCGGCGTAGACACCGCAGTAGATCCAGCAGCCGCATGTGGTGGAGCCGTCGGGCTTCAGCTGCTCGTAGGAGGAGAGCGGCCCGCCCTCGGCGTCATGGCCGTTGATCTCGGCGAGCACGGCCTCCGCGTCGGGTTCGGCGAGCGGGCCCTTCGTCGGATAGTCCCAGGTCAGATCGAGCACGGGCCGGTCCATCTCCTCGGTGGACCCCGCGAGTTTCTCGCGGATGATCCGCCCCAGGTGGTAGGTGAACCACAGATCGCTGCGCGACGCGCCGGGCGGCTCGACCGCCTGGTGGTGCCACTGCAGCAGCCGCTGGGTGTTGGTGAAGCTGCCGTCCTTCTCGGTGTGCGCGGCGGCCGGCAGGAAGAACACCTCGGTGCGGATGTCCTCGGTGCGCAGCTCGCCGGTCTCGATCTCGGGCCCGTCCTGCCACCAGGTCGCCGACTCGATCAGCGAGAAGTCGCGGACGACCAGCCAGCCCAGGCCGGCCATCCCGAGCCGCATCAGCTTGGAGTTGGCGTTGCCCACCGCCGGGTTCTCGCCGAACAGGAAGTAGCCCGAGCAGACGCCCTCCAGCTGGGCCAGGGTCGTCTCGTACGCGGAGTGGGAGCCGGTCAGCCGGGGCAGGTAGTCGAAGCAGAAGTCGTTCTCTTCGGTCGCCGCGTCACCCCAGTACGCCTTGAGCAGGCTCACCAGGTAGGCGCGCATGTTGCCCCAGTAGCCCTTGGAGGCCGTCTCGGCCGCGAGAAAGGCGGCCAGGTCCTGGTGCCGGTGGGCGTGCGGCATCGGGATGTAGCCCGGCAGCAGGTTGAACAGCGTCGGGATGTCCGTGGAGCCCTGGATCGAGGCGTGCCCGCGCAGGGCCAGGATGCCGCCGCCCGGCCGGCCGATGTTGCCGAGCAGGGTCTGCAGTACGGCCGCCGCCCGGATGTACTGCACGCCCACCGTGTGCTGCGTCCAGCCGACCGCGTACGCGAAGGCCGTCGTACGGTCGCGGCCGGAGTTCTCCGTGACCAGCTCGCACACCTGCCGGAACAGATCCTGCGGCACCCCGCAGATCTGCTCGACCAGCTCCGGGGTGTAGCGGGCGTAGTGCCGCTTGAGCACCTGGAACACACAGCGCGGATGCGTCAGCGTCTCGTCCCGCTCCGGCTCGCCCGTGCCGCCTTCATACTGCCAACTGCTTTTGCTGTAGGTGCGGTTGGCGGCGTCAAGACCGGAGAACACGCCCGCCAGATCCTCGGTGTCATGGAAGTCCTCCCGCACGATCACCGGGGCGTTGGTGTACGCCACGACGTACTCACGGAAGTACTTGTCCCGCTCCAGGACGTAGTGGATGATCCCGCCGAGGAACGCGATGTCCGTGCCCGCGCGCAGCGGCACGTGCACGTCGGCCAGCGCGCTGGTGCGGGTGAACCGCGGGTCGACATGGATCAGCTTCGCGCCCCGCGCCTTGGCCTCCATCACCCACTGGAACCCGACCGGATGGCACTCGGCCATGTTCGAGCCCTCGATGACGACGCAGTCCGCGTTCTGCAGATCCTGCTGGAAGGTGGTCGCGCCGCCGCGTCCGAACGAGGTTCCCAGACCGGGAACGGTGGAGGAGTGTCAAACCCGGGCCTGGTTCTCGATCTGGATCGCTCCGAGCGCGGTGAACAACTTCTTGATCAGGTAGTTCTCTTCGTTGTCGAGCGTGGCCCCGCCGAGGCTCGCGATGCCGAGGGTGCGCCGGGTGCGGGTCTCGTCGACCGTCCACTGCCAGCCCGCCCGGCGCGCCTCGATCACCCGGTCGGCGATCATGTCCATCGCGGTGTCGAGGTCCAGCCGCTCCCACGCGGTGCCGTGGGGGCGCCGGTAGAGCACCTGGTGCTCACGGGCATCCCCGGTCGTCAGCTGCAGGCTCGCCGCGCCCTTGGGGCACAGCCGGCCGCGTGAGACCGGGGAGTCCGGGTCGCCCTCGATCTGGGTGACCTTCTCGTCCTGGACGTACACGTTCTGGCCGCAGCCGACGGCGCAGTACGGGCAGACCGACTTCACCACCCGATCGGCGGTGGCCACCCGGGGCGTGAGCCGCTCGCTGCGCCCGCTCTTCGCCGCGGCGCCCCGGCCCAGCGGATCGGTGCCCGCCAGCTGGCGGTAGACCGGCCACGAGCCGATCCAGGTGCGTACGCCCACAGCCACTCCTTCCGCTCGGTCCCTTGATCCGCTCGATACCTTGATTTTCCCGCACGCGGACGGGCACGGCATCTCCCGGACGCCCGGCCGGTCGGAAGAGGATGCGGCCCGGGTTGCCGAGCAGGGCGTTGCGGATAGCGGATATACGCGCGGCCCGGAGGAGAGGCCGTCTCGTCGAGGAACTGTCCGGCCCAGGCCGTCAGGTCGGCCCGCGGACCTCCGTGGCACCGGCAAGGAGCGGGCCAACCCGGCCTGGCTGGGCCGGGCCATGTCGCCGTCGAGCTGACGAGCAAGGGGGAGTCGGCCCTGATCACCGGCGACTGCATCCACCATCCGGTCCGGCTCGCCCACCCCGGCATCGGCACCTGCGTCGACATCGACCCGGGGCCGTCCGAGCCCTCGCACTGCCCAGCGCCGGCCGCCTGATCACCCCTACCGGCTTCTGCCCGTTCCCGCAGCTGCGGCGAGACGAGAAACCGGCCTCCCGTGAAGAAACCGGCCTCCCGCGAGACGAAGAGCCCGCAGACGCGAAACCGGCCTGTGGCGAGACAAAGAGCCGGCCGCCGGCGCCGTACACCGGACCCGTCGGTGGCTCAGGTCTGCCGGGCGTGCATCGGGTTGTGGGCGACCTCGTCCGGGCATCTGCGGTGCGGCCCGCGCAGGCGCCGGTCGCGCTGCCGGTCGAACGTCGCGAGGGCCAGCGACGCCGCCATGCCGACGAGCGCGGCGCCCAGCGCGGTGACCAAGGCGCCCCGGTAGTCATGGCTTCTGCCGAGCACCAGGTAGAAGAGGCCGGGCAGGGCGGCGGTCCCCACTGCGGCACCGAGCCGCTGTCCGGTCTGCAGGGCCCCGCCCGCCGCGCCCGCCATGTACACGGGTACATCCCGCAGGGTCATGGTGATGTTGGGGGAGACCACGAAGCCGCCGCCGATGCCGCCGAGGAAGAGGACGGGGGCCGCGAGCCAGGGCGCGATGCCGATGGGTGCGAAACGGAGCAGCAGCGCGGTACCGCCCAGGCCGAGGATCACGCCCGTCAGGCCACAGACGGTGAGCAGACGGCCGAACCGGTCCACCAGCCGGCCGGCGACCACGGCCGCGCTCGCCGAGCCGAGGGCGAAGGGCGTCACGGCGAGACCGGACCGGAGCGGCGTGAAGCCCAGGCCGTGCTGGAAGAAGAGCGCGAAGACCAGCCACACGCCGCTGAACCCGATGAAGTAGAGCGTGCCCACTCCGGCGCCGACGGCGTAGCCGCGCACGCCGGTGAACAGACGTGGGTCGAGCAGCGGCTGCGCACCCCGGTCGACCAGCCGGTGCTGCCACCAGGCGAAGACGAGGAGGATCGCGGCGCCGGCCGGGAACAGCCACCACAGGCGGCCGATGCCGCCGGAGTCCGCCTGGACCAGTGGGAACATCAGCGCGAGGACGCCGAGCCCGAGGAGCAGCACGCCCGGCAGGTCCACCTGTCCCCGGCCGGAGGGCCGGGTGCTGGGCAGCAGCCGGCGGCCGAGGAGAACGGCGAGGATGCCGATGGGGACGTTGACGTAGAAGATCCACCGCCAGCCCTGGGGGCCGGAGGCGAGGGCGAGGATGGCGCCGCCGGTGATGGGGCCGGCGGCCGAGGATATGCCGACGGTGGAGCCGAAGAAGCCGAAGGCGCGGCCGCGTTCGGCACCACGGAACATCTGCTGGATGAGCGCGGAGTTCTGCGGCGCCATGAAACCGGCCGCCAGCCCCTGGGCGAGGCGGGCCACCACCAGCAGCGTGATGTCGGGGGCCGCCCCGCAGGCCGCGCTGAAGACGACGAAGCCGCTGAGGGCGAGCAGGAAGATGCGCCGCCGGTCCAGGGCGTCGCCGAGCCGGCCGGCGGTGACGAGGGCGAGGGCGAAGGTGAGCGCGTATCCGGACACCACCCACTGCACCTGGGCGGGGGAGGCGTGCAGATCCCGCTGGATGGTGGGCAGGGCGACCGCCACGATCGTCACGTCCAGCAGGCTCATGAAGCCGGCCACCAGGGTGACCCACAGGGCCCGCCACCGGTGCGGATCCGGCTCGTACCCGGCCTCCTGAGAGCCAGGGTTCCCGCCGTGAGCCGCTGACGCCGCCGCTGTCACCTGGGCTCCTTTCACCAAGGCCGCACCCGGATCGCCGGCGCCGCCTGAGGCAACCACGTTCCCCCATCTGGGCGCGGGCACACCACACAGCCTGCTACCGCAACCTGCCGGGGGCAAAGGCAGGCCGGGCGGATCGCCGACGCCGTCCGCGGGCCGCAGACGACGCGGGCACTCCCTCCAGATCCGCGTCATCGACCGGGTCGGCCGGCTCTCACCACGGCAGGTTCTGACCACGGCCGAAAATCCGCCGAACCTTTCTCCGGCCTCCCGTATCACACCTGAGGTAAGGCGAGTTACCGAGCCGCGAACGAAGGGACGAGCGCTCACCATGACTCACCAGCACCAAAGCCACACGCCTCAGACCGCTGTGGTTCCCCGGTCCGACCGGCGCCTGTGCCGCGGACACGCGATGTTCGCCGTGGCCACGGCCGCCGGTCTGGGCCTCGCCGGTGCCGGGGTGGCGCAGGCCGCCCAGGCCGGTGCCGTGACGGCGACGCCCACGTGCGCCGTCTCCGCGCTGAGCGCCTCGTTCGGCCAGGGCCTCGCCGGCGGCATGAACCATCAGGGCGTGGTGCTGAAGCTGACGAACACCGGCGCCCACATGTGCGTGCTGCGGGGCTTCCCGGGCCTCGGCCTGGAGAACGGCTCCCACCGCACGCTCCACTCGGCCACCCACTGGGGCGACACCTGGTACGTGAAGAGCCCCGCCAAGACCACCCTGACCCTCCGCAAGGGCCAGAGCGCGGAGGCGGTCATAGCGTGGACGCACGCCAACACCGGCACCGCCGACGCCGTCCATGCCGCCTATCTCCAGGTCACCCCGCCCGCGGCGACCAGCCACAAGACGCTCAAGTTCCCGCAGTGGGTCGACAACGGCGACCTTGAGGTCACCGCCCTCGCGTACCGGATCGACGTGACCCCCTAGCGGCCGCGCGCCGTCCGGCGTTCCCGCTGCGGTACGACGGTGTATCTCGGATCCTCGGCGGAGGCCACCCCGGCGTGGAACACGCCGAAGCGGAGCGCCGCCGAGCCGGAGAGCAGCGCGGCCGCGGCCGCCAGGGCCAGGCGCCGGTCCCGCCCCGCCGACAGGGCGAGGGCCGCGCCGCC
>NZ_CM002285.1:8925975-8948158 GCF_000497445.1 Streptomyces roseochromogenus subsp. oscitans DS 12.976
GTCCGGCACCATCAGCTCCTCGCCTCGCCCACGCCGACGCCGGCGCTCGCGGCGGCCCGAGCCCTGGCCACGCCCGGCGTCCGCTGTCACCGGAGCCTCCGTACGAAACCGCTCAGGGCGAGGGCGGCCAGGGAGGCGGCGGCCAGGGCCGCGTGCCGCCACATGCCGGGCAGGTCCCGCGTGGTGACCACCGGGTCCGGGGGCAGACCGTAGACCTCCGGTTCGTCCAGCAGCAGGAAGAACGCCCCGGCACCGCCGACCCCGTCGTCCGGGCTCTCGCCGTACAGCCGCGCATCGCTCACGCCCGCGGCATGCAGCTGCGCCACCCGGGCCGCCGCCCGCTCCCGCAGCTCCTCCAGCGGGCCGAACTGGATCGAGTCGGTCGGGCAGGACTTCGCACAGGCCGGTTCCATACCGGCGCCGAGCCGGTCGTAGCACAGCGTGCACTTCCACACCCGGCCGTCGTCCTCGCGCTGGCCGATGACGCCGTACGGGCAGGCGGGCACGCAATAGCCGCAGCCGTTGCAGATGTCGGGCTGGACGACGACCGTGCCGAACTCGGTGCGGAACAGCGCACCGGTGGGGCACACGTCCAGACAGGCGGCGTGCGTGCAGTGCTTGCACACGTCGGATGCCATCAGCCAGCGCAGTTCGGTACGGCTGCCGGGGGCGACCGGGGAGATCCGGGCGGCGGCCGCGAACACGTCGACGTCGTCGTGCGCGACCCCGGGCTCCGGTCCGCCGAACGGCTTGCGCTGCTCGACGAAGGCAACATGCCGCCAGGTGTCGGCGCCGAGGCTCTGGGTGTTGTCGTAGGACATGCCGGTCAGGGCGAGCCCGTCCTCCGGGACGGCGTTCCACTCCTTGCACGCCACCTCGCAGGCCTTGCAGCCGATGCACACCGAGGTGTCGGTGAAGAAGCCCATCCTCGGCGGGGCGTCGGGATAGCCGGAGGCGCCGGCCACATCCGGCTCGGGGCCGTACAGAAGATGTTCGCGGACCTCGCCGCCCTCCCTCATCGCCGCACCTCCTCGCTCGGGACTCCGCGCACTCCTCGGTCTTGAGCGTGGCACGGGTGCCCGCGCTCCGCTCGCGCGAAGCGGTCCAGGGGGTACGGCGCACCGATGACCGGGGGCACGGCGCACCGATGAACGGCCCGGTGCCGGGTGCGGGATCAGGTGCCGGTGACGACCCGCATGAAGACGACCGGTTCGGTGCCGTCGTTGCGGTAGGCGTACTGCTGGTCGCTGGCGATGACCGCGCTCCGGCCGGGAGCCACCACCTGCGGTCCGCTCTCCAGCGCCAGGGTCAGGCGGCCGGAGAGCACATGATGGATCTCCTGGGCGCCCGGCCGGTCGGGTTCGGCGTCGTAGCGGCCGCCGGGGGCCAGGGTCCAGCGCCACAGTTCGGCTGCCGGTTCCCGTGTCGCGCCCAGGAGCAGGGCCTGACTGCCGTCGGAGGCCTGCCATACGAGCGTGCCCTCGACCTGCTCGTCCGCCGCGTCCCGCTCGGGCAGGGCCAGCGCGGCGAAGTCGGTGTCCAGAGCCCGCGCGACGCGGTCGACGGTGGCGAGGCTCGGATTGGCCTGGCCCAGCTCGATGTCGGTGAGCATCCGCCGGCTGAGCCCGCCGGCCTCGGCCAGCCGCTGCACGCTCCAGCCGCGCTGCTTGCGCAGTGCCCGGATGCGCCCGCCGATGCGGGTGACGAACTCCTGCGCGGCGCTGCTGTCGGTGGCCGGCTCGCTGCTCATGATGAGCACTATAGTGCACAAAAACTTGCCCCAGCCGCCTAGTGAGCAATATATTGCTCACCGTGCGAGCAGTCACCACGCCCCATGTCCCCGAGCAGGCCGTACTGGCGGCGCTGCGCGATGCCTTCGCGGACCTTTCCCGCGGCACGTCGTCGGCACCCGGCCAGTTCGCCGTCGGTCTTCCCGGCGGCGGTGACGTCATCCACTACCCGGCCGTGCGGCCCGGCGCCGGGATCTACGCGGTCAAGGTCTCCCCGTACCCTCCGCGGCCGTCCGGCGGCGCGCTGGTCACCGCCTGGACGATGCTGGTGAGCCTGTCCACGGGGCAGCCGCTCGCGCTGCTCGACGCCTCGGGCCTGACCGCGGAGCGCACCGCGGCCACCACCGTGCTCGCCGCCGACCTCCTGCTGCCGTCCGACGACGCCCGCACCGCGGCCATCGTCGGATACGGCCGCCCCGGTCGTGCACACGCCCGCTACCTGCGCCTCGTCCGCCCCGGTATGGCCGGCCGCGCGTTCTCCCGGTCGCGGCCCCAGTCCGTGGACGACGGTGTCCAGGCCGTCGCCGGCGTCCGCGAGGCCGTGGCGGGCGCGGACCTGGTGATGCTGTGCACCTCGGTCGCCGGTGACGTACCGGACCCCTTGATCTGGCCCCGGGCACGGTCGTCACCTCGATCTCGGCCAACGCCCCCGACGACGGCCGCCGAGCTGGTCCAGGCCGCCGCGTCCGGCTGGGACGCCGCCGCGGTCCGCGGCGATCTGGCCGGTCTGGTCGCCGGCCACGCCCCACGCCCCGGCGGGCAGCGCCAGGTGTACTTCCGGTCCGTGGGCCCGGGCACCGAGGACGCGGCCGTCGCCCGGGCCGCCTACGAGTACGACACCGACACCACCGACACCACCGAGGAACAGCCCTGATGAAGATCCGCGAGTTCGAGGTCGAGCGCTGGATGAACGACCACGAGGAGACCTGCCGCTACAACCTGGCCGAGACCTGCGTCCGCTCGCTCACCACCGCGGAGCTGCTGGCCCTGTCCGGCCGCCGCGAAGAGGTACTGGCCGAGCTGGAGGCCACCCCGCTCACCTACGGCCCGATCCCGGGCAGCCTGCGCCTGCGCCTGCGCCGCCTGGTCGCCGGCCTCTACACGGCCCAGGGGCCGGACAACGTCCTGATCACCCATGGGGCGATAGGTGCGAACGCCCTCGTGCACAGCACGCTCGTCGAGCCGGGGGACCACGTCGTGGCCGTGGTCCCCACCTACCAGCAGCACTACTCCATCCCGGACAGCTACGGCGCCCGCGTCGACCACCTGCCGCTGCGCGAGGAGAACGGCTGGCTGCCCGATCTCGACGCACTCGACCGCCTGGTCACCCCGGACACCAGGCTCATCGCCGTCAACAACCCCAACAACCCCACCGGTGCCCTCATCGACGAGGCCGGTCTGACCCGCATCGCCAAGATCGCCGAGCGGGCCGGGGCATGGGTGCTGTGCGACGAGGTCTACCGGGGCGTGGACCAGCACGGCGACGGATTCACCACCTCCATCGCCGACCTGTACGAACGCGGCATCTCCACCGGCAGCATGTCCAAGCCGTTCTCGCTGGCCGGGCTGCGCCTGGGCTGGATCGTCGGCCCGACCGGACTGCTGGCCGACGTCGCCACGCACCGGGACTACAGCACCATCAGCGTCGGACGCGTCGACGACCTGCTGGCCTGCGTCGCTCTGGAGAACAAGGACGCGATCCTGGCCCGCGCCCACCGGATCACCCGCACCAACCTCGCCGTCCTGGACGAGTGGGTCACCGGCCGCGACGACATCGGCTACGTACGTCCCGCCTCCGGCACCACGGCCCTGCTGCGCTACCGCGCCCCGATCGGCTCCTACGCGTTCTGCACCCGCCTGCTGGAGCGGACCGGCGTCATGTTCACCCCCGGCGCCGCGTTCGGCATCGAGCACACCGTGCGCATCGGCTTCGCCGACGACACCGAGACTCTGCGCACCGGCCTGGACCTGGCCGGCGGGTTCCTCGACCACCTCGCCCAGGCCTGACCGTGGACGGACTCACTCCTCCTCGGCGGTGAGCGGCACGGTCGCCGTGACCCGCTTGCCGTGGGGCAGCCAGGTCACCTCGAGGCCGCGGGACAGCAGCGCGACGAGAAACAGCCCGTGCCCGCCGACGCGCAGGGGATCGGGAGGCCGCCGCCGGGGCGGCTCGGCAGAGGAGTCCGTCACCGAGACGCGCAGTGCGGCGCCGTCCGGCGTCAACTCCAGGCGCAGGGCGCACGGGCCGGGCGCATGCAGGGCCGCGTTGGTGACGAGTTCGCTGACGACGAGCCGGGCGTCCTGCACCGAGCGCCGCGCGGGCGCGGGCCGTACCCGGGAGAGCAGGGCGGCGACGGCGTCCCTGGCGTCGGCGATGCGGGGTACGCCGGTGTCCCAGGCACGGCTGTAGCTGAGCGGGCGGGGCCGCGTCGTCGCGTGCGCCCCGAGCGGGGTGTCCATACGCGGTCGCTCTCTCCCTCCTGGCCAGGATCTCTTCCTGTGCGTACGGGCTGTGCCCACGGGATTGTCCCGTCGATGCCCGGCTACCCGCTGAGCCGCCGAACAAGGTGACGTTCGCCGGGATTCCCCCGATTGCACAGGAACCCCCGGGTCACAGGCACCGGTCCGGGCGAATTACTTATGCTTGGTTGAACAGCCCAGACTGATAAACCTATCGTTAGTAACCATGGACACGGTTGCACTGGCCGCCGCGCTGCGGCTGACCATGGGCCGCACCGTCCGCCGACTGCGTCAGGCGCACGCGGTCGGGGACGTCACGCTGTCCGGTGTCTCGGTGCTGGCCCGGCTGGCCCGTACCGGTCCGGACTCGCCCGGCTCGCTCGCCGACTCCGAGCAGGTCCGGCCGCAGGCGATGGCCAGCACCCTCGCCGGACTCGAACAACGCGGACTGGTGAGCCGCACCCCCGACACGGCCGACGGCCGCCGGGCCATCGTGTCGATCACCGACGAGGGACGGACGATGCTGGAGCAGCGCCGTTCCGAGTCCGTGGGCCGCCTCGCCCGTGCCCTGGACGAGTTCACCCCGCAGGAGCGGCAGGCCCTGCAGGACGTCCTGCCCCTGCTCGACCGACTGGCGGAACGACTGTGACCGGCCCCGCACCCGCCCCGCACGGCCCCGCCTCGCGTGGCGCCGACGGGTTCGGCATACGCGCCCGGCTGCTCGCCGGTTCCGCCCGGCTCCGGGACACACCTCCGGGCCCCGGCTACAAGTGGGTCGCCCTCTCCAACACCACGCTCGGCGTCCTGATCGCCACCATGGACGCCTCCATAGTGATCATCTCGCTGCCGGCGATCTTCCGCGGCATCGGCCTCGACCCGCTCGCGGCCGGCAACATCGGCTATCTGCTGTGGATGATCCTCGGCTATCTGCTGGTGTCGGCCGTCCTCGTGGTCGTCCTCGGCCGGCTCGGCGACATGTTCGGGCGGGTCCGGATCTACAACCTCGGCTTCCTGGTCTTCGCGTGCGCCTCCGTCGCCCTGTCCCTCGACCCGTTCCAGGCGGGCGCGGGCGCGCTCTGGCTGATCCTGTGGCGTGTCGTGCAGGCCTTCGGCGGCTCCATGCTCACCGCCAACTCGGCGGCCATCCTCACCGACGCCTTCCCGGCCCGGCAGCGCGGCATGGCCCTCGGCATCAATCAGATCACCGCGCTCGCGGGGCAGTTCCTCGGCCTGCTTGCCGGCGGTCTGCTCGCCGCGGTCGACTGGCGGGCGGTGTTCTGTGTGAGCGTCCCGGTCAGCATCACCGGCACCGTCTGGTCGTATCTGAGCCTGCGCGAGACCTCGGCCGGCGGACGCGGCCACATCGACTGGGCCGGCAATCTCACCTTCGCCTCGGGCGCCGGCATCCTGCTGGCGGGCATCACCTACGGCATCCAGCCCTACGGCGGCCACCCCACCGGCTGGACCAGCCCCTGGGTGCTCACCGGCCTGATCGGCGGCGCCTTCCTGCTGCTGGTGTTCTGCTTCGTCGAGACCCGGACCGCCGAACCGATGTTCCGGCTCTCGCTGTTCAGGGTGCGGGCGTTCGCCGCCGGCAACCTGGCCGCGCTGCTGACCGCGATCGCCCGCGGCGGACTCCAGTTCATGCTGATCATCTGGCTGCAGGGCATCTGGCTGCCGCTGCACGGCTACGACTTCGAGGACACCCCGCTGTGGGCCGGCATCTTCATGCTGCCGCTCACCCTCGGCTTCCTCGTCGCCGGACCGGTCTCCGGCTATCTGTCCGACCGGTTCGGCGCCCGCCTCTTCTCCACCGTCGGGCTGCTCGTCGTCGCCGCGTCCTTCCTCGGCCTGCTGGCTCTGCCGGTGAATTTCGACTACGGCGTCTTCGCGGCTCTGCTGCTGCTCAACGGCCTGGGGCAGGGCATGTTCTCCTCGCCCAACACCTCCTCCATCATGGGCAGCGTGCCGGCCCGCTACCGTGGCGTCGCCTCCGGGATGCGCTCCACCTTCCAGAACTCCGGTACGGCCCTGTCCATCGGCGTCTTCTTCTCGCTGATGGTCTCCGGGCTCGCAGGCACCCTGCCGAAGACGCTCAGCGGCGGACTCCAGGCGCACGGCGTGCCCGCCGGGACCGCGCACGAGGTGGCCTCGCTGCCGCCGGTCAGTACCCTGTTCGCCACGTTCCTCGGCAACAACCCGATCGGCCATCTGCTCGGCGACGGCGGCACCCTGGACCATCTGACCGCCGCCCAGCGCGCCACCCTGACCGGTCACACCTTCTTCCCGGAGCTGGTCTCCGGGCCCTTCCACCACGGCCTGACCATCGTCTTCGGCGTGGCCACGGGCATGGCCCTGGTCTCCGCGCTCGCCTCCGCCCTGCGCGGCGGCCCCGAACGCGCCGACGGCGACCCGTCCGAGCCCGGCCCGGCCCACGGCACGAAAGGACAGCCGGCACGGCGCACGGCGCGCTCCTCGTGATGGACGTTCAGGGCTCCCTCGCGGAGCGCTTCGACGAGGACGACTGCCTGCCGCGCCTCGCCGACGCCGTCGAGGCCGCCCGCGAAGCCGGGCTGCCGGTCCTCTGCCTGGTCATCGGCTTCCGCCCCGGACATCCCGAAGTCAGCCCGGGCAACAAGGCGTTCAGCGCGGTCGCCGGTTCCGGCCGGTTCGCCGAGGGCGACCCGGGGGGCGGAGATCCACCCCGACGTCGCTCCGCGCCCCGGCGCGGTCGTGTTCACAAAACGGTGCGTGAGCGCGTTCGCGGGCAGCGACCTCGACCTGGTGCCAGAGCCTGTCGGGCGGATCAGGTCGCGGGAAAGTGACGGCGCTTCATCAGCGGTGGTGAGCGGGGGCGATGGGGGTGCGCCTGCGCGCGTATTCGAGTGTGGGGAGCGTCCAGCTGACAGGATCCGCCGGACAGGCCGCTAGGAGCGGGCGGGATCGGCCACCTCGTGCTCACCGGCATCGCCACCAGCGGCGTCGTGCTGTCCACCGTGCGCCAGGCCGCCGACCTCGACTACCGCCTGACCGTGCTCGCGGGCGGCTGCCTGGACAGCGACCCCGAGGTGCACGACGTCCTCACCCGGAAGGTCTTCCCGCGCCAGGCGGACGTGCTGTCCGTCGCCGAGTGGACCAAGAGGCTCACCGCGGACCGGTCCTGACCGGCGTACGCCCGCAGCGGGTGGCGGTCGGAGGGGTTCGATGGGAGACCGGTCAGTGCTCGCGGCGCCGTCGTACCACGTGCCGTACGGCGAAGGCCGCGATCAGCACGGCGGCGGCCACGAGGACGTAGAGCTGGTAGCGCGAGACCTCGTCGTAGACGGTCGTGATGTGGCTGCCGACCACGTAGGCCAGGGTTGTCCAGAGGCCGACCCACAGGGCCGCGCCGAGCGCGTTGAAGGCGAGGAAGCGGCGCCAGTGCATGCCCGTGGTGCCGGCGATGATGCCGTTGGCCTGGCGCAGGCCCTCGATGAACCGCGCCACGGACACGATCTGGCCGCCGTGCCGGCCGAAGAACGCCTCGGCCGCCGCGAACCGCTCCGGCGTCAGGAAGACGTACCGCCCCCACCGGTGTACGAAGGCCCGCCCGCCGACCCGTCCGATCAGATAACCGATGTTGTCCCCGACGACGGCCGCGGCGAACGCGATGAGCGCCACGGCCACGACGTTCAGCCGCCCCGCACCCGCGTACACCCCCGCGGCCAGCAGGATCGTCTCGCCGGGCGCGGGCACTCCGAAGTCCTCCACCAGGACCACGGCCCCTACGGCCCAGTAGCCGTAGTGGCCGAGCAGCGGCGCCAGATGCGCGAGCGGACCCGGAAGCGGAGGGGCGGACATGCCTCCACGGTACGTCGCCCCGATCGGCGCGCCGGTGCCCGGCGGCATGGCTCAGGGCCGACCGACGGTGTCCTGGCCGCGTACGACCGGGCGCGGGATGTCGCCCGCGACCGCGGATGCCGTGCGGCCGGTCAGCCGCAGCGCGAGCGGCTCGGTGTAACGGGCCGTCAGCGGGCCGAGGACGACGAGGACCAGCACATAGGCCGTGGCCAGCGGCCCGAGGCCGTAGTCGAGGACGGCGGTGACCGCGAGACCGGCGATGACGATGGAGAACTCGCCGCGCGCCACCAGGGTGCCGCCGGCCCGCCAGCGGCCCTTGGCCGAGATGCGGGCGCGCCGGGCCGCCCAGTACCCGGTCGCGACCTTGGTGAGAGTCGTCACGACGGCGAGAGCCAGCGCGCGCAGCAGCACCGGCAGGATGCTCGCCGGGTCGGTGCGCAGCCCGAAGAAGACGAAGAAAACACCGCCGCGAACAGATCCCGAGGAGTGCATGCGATCACTCCCGGCGGAGTATCGCCGCGGCCGCGTCGGCGCCCTCGCGGGTGCCGATCACGATCAGCGTGTCCCCGCCGGCCAGCCGGAAGCCGGGGCCGGGAGAGGGGATCGTCTCGGCGCGCCGCAGGACGGCCACGATCGACACACCGGTCTCGGTGCGCATCCGGGTGTCGCCGAGCAGCCGGACGTTCCACTACGACGCCGCGGACAGCGCGATGCGCTCGGCGACCAGGCCCAGTGCCATCGTGGACAGCAGGCTGGGGCTGTGATGCGTCGGATTCAGCGTGCCGGCGAGGGCCTCGGCCTCCTGGCCGGACAGCCGGATCGAGAGCGCGCAGGCGTCGGGATCCTCGCCCTTATCGGCGCTGAGCGTTCTCGAGCCGTCCCGGTGGGTGACCACCGACAGCCTGCGCCGATGCCCGACAACGGTCTCCTACTCGTGCGTACGGCGCCCACGGCTTCCCCCTGCCCGACTTGAATGTTTCTTGGTGAGAGCATTACTCGGAGCTTACCCCGGCGGCTTGCGGCCGGCGGAGGGGGTTCCGGTCGGGCGGGGGGTGCGGCGAATCGATCACGGATCGGCTCTGAATCGGGCCGCGAATGGGGCCGTGAATCGGTCGCGCGGGCAGTGCGGCGCGCGCCGGTCGGGAGGGAATGTCGCGAACTATGAGTCGGCACGGGCGGCGCCCGCGTCGTCATCGGCGACTGTCTGGCATGCGTGACACAGCTCGTGCTCCCCGTCGCGGGTGACGACGGTGCCCCAGCCGAGGCACACCTCGCAGTCGCGGGCGAGTCCCAGGTCGGGACGGGGAGGCAGAAGAGGGCTGCGGTGGGCTCCGTGCGCCATGGGGGTGGTGGCTCCTTGGAGGTCGCGGAGGAGAGATGACGGCGATGCCGTGGGTGATGACAACGCTGTCGGCGTGCCTCTAAGTATGTCCGACTTATCCCTTCTGTCTGTGACGCAGGTCACTCCCCGGCCGTCTCTTCGCCTCCGGTGCGTCACCCGAGCCGGCCCAATCGGGCCTCCCGCCACAGGTCCACGCCGCCCTCGGTCGCGTGCTTGTCGATCTCCGCCAGCTCCTCCGCCGTGAAGTCGGGGTTCTCCAGCGCGGCGACGTTCTGCTCCAGCTGCTCGGTGCGGGAGGCGCCGATGACGAGGGACGTCACCCGCTCGTCGCGCAGCGCCCAGGCCAGTGCCAGCTGCGCCAGCGTCTGCCCGCGCCGGGCCGCGATGTCGTTCAGGGCGCGCAGCCGCCGCAGCATGTCGTCCGTCAGCCACGACGTGTCGAACGACGTGCCGCGCGCCGCCCGCGAGTCCTCCGGCACGCCGTCCAGGTAACGGCCGGTCAGCAGGCCCTGGGCGAGCGCCGTGAAGCCGATGACCCCGAAGCCTTCCTCCTCGGCCGCGTCCAGCAGACCGTCGGTCTCGATCCAGCGGTTGAGCATGCTGTACGACGGCTGGTGGATCAGCAGCGGCGTGCCCAACTCCCGCAGGATCGCCGCCGCCTGGCGGGTGCGCTCGGCGTCGTACGAGGAGATGCCGACGTAGAGCGCCTTGCCCTGGCGTACGGCGGTGTCGAGCGCCCCCATCGTCTCCTCCAACGGCGTGCTCGCGTCCAGCCGGTGGGAATAGAAGATGTCCACGTAGTCCACGCCCATCCGGCGCAGTGACTGATCCAGCGAGGCCAGCACGTACTTCCGGGAGCCGCCGCCCTGCCCGTAGGGGCCGGGCCACATGTCCCAGCCGGCCTTGGTGGAGATCACCAGCTCGTCGCGGTACGGCGCGAGGTCCCGCTTCAGCAGCCGTCCGAAGTTCAACTCGGCCGCGCCGTACGGCGGGCCGTAGTTGTTGGCCAGGTCGTGGTGCGTGATCCCGAGGTCGAAGGCGCGCAGGGCGATCTCGCGCTGGGTCTCGAAGGGGCGGTCGTCGCCGAAGTTGTGCCAGTAGCCCAGGGACAGGACGGACAGGTCCAGCCCCGAGCGGCCGGTGCGCCGGTAACGCATGGTGCCGTCGTAGCGTGCGGGGTCCGCGACGTGGGTCATCGGGTCTTCTCCGGGTGGTGCCGTAGGGGGTGCCCCTCCGTGTCCGGACGGGCCCGTCCACCCTGTGCCTTCGCGTCGCGCAAGTCCAACCGCCGCCCCGGATGGGATTGAGCGGTTCCGCTTCTGAATCGGCCGCGCCCGAGCCACTCCCGCCGACGGCGCTTGTTCGATCCTACGAACTTCGCGCAGATCGGGTTACCGGTCCGCGGTGGCTCTGATAGGAAACTTTCCTACCAGTAGCGGTACGGACCAACTCCCCACCCCCCGCCCCGACTTGGAGTCCAAGTGGTGCACGCAGACCGCGAAACAGCCCCCGCCACCGTCTCCCGCCGCACCGTCGTCGCCGTGCTCGGCGCCGCCGTCGCCTCCGGCGCGCTGCTCGGAACCCAGCGCGCCCTCGCGGCACCCGCGGCCCCCACGGCCGCGTCGGGCCTCGACGACCCGGCGAAGAAGGAGATCGCCATGGAACTGGTGTCGAGCGCGGAGAACTCCTCGCTCGACTGGAAGGCCCAGTACAAGTACATCGAGGACATCGGCGACGGCCGCGGCTACACCGCCGGCATCATCGGCTTCTGCTCCGGCACCGGCGACATGCTCGACCTCGTCCAGCTCTACGCCGACCGCGAGTCCGGCAACACCCTCGCCAAGTACCTGCCCGCCCTGCGCAAGGTCAACGGCAGCGACTCGCACGACGGCCTCGACCCGAACTACCCCAAGGACTGGCGCAAGGCCGCCCAGGACACGGTGTTCCAGCAGTGCCAGAACGACGAGCGCGACCGGGTCTACTTCAACCCCGCGGTCGCCCAGGGCAAGGCGGACGGCCTGCGCACCCTGGGCCAGTTCTGCTACTACGACGCCATCGTCATGCACGGCGACGGCGACGACCCCACGAGCTTCCGCAACATCCGCAAGCGCGCCCTGCGCAGCGCCAAGCCGCCGGCGCAGGGCGGCGACGAGACGACGTACCTCAACGCCTTCCTCGACGCGCGGGTGTGGGCCATGAAGCAGGAGGAGGCGCACAGCGACACCAGCCGGGTCGACACCGAACAGCGGGTGTTCCTGCGCAAGGGCAACCTCGACCTGAACACCCCGCTCGACTGGAAGGTGTACGGGGACAGCTACCACATCGGCTGACCCGCGGGCCCTACGACGCGTGCGGCAGGCCCTCCGGCGCGGGCACCGGCTCCACGGTGCGCAGCCCGGCGGCCTGCCGCTTCGTGATCCGCTCGATCAGAGTGACCGCCAGGGCGGCGGCCGGCACGTCCAGGGCCTGCGCCGCCACGAGCAGCGGCAGCGAGGTACCGCCCGCCACCTGGGTACCCACCAGGGACAGCACCGCATGCCCGAGCCAGGCCGCCCACCACGCGTTGACGAGCAGGTCCCCACGGCCCGGGTCCGCGCCGGCGGGGCCGCTCGCGCGCCGCACGTCGAGCAGGAGCCCGCGTGGCGCCCAGAAGTTGATTCCCGGGATCAGCCACGCGAGTACGGCCCACGCGGCCGAGCCGCGCACCGCACCGGGCGAGAGGAGTTCGGCGTTGCGCCGGCAGCCGGCGAACCACACCAGGAACAGCACGACCGCCGCCGTCATCACATAGACGTAGATCATCGACACCCGGGCGGCCTCGGCGGCCGTCGAGGCCGACGGATGCAGCAGATGAGCGCGGACCTTCAGCGCTCGGACCCACTCGACGCCGGCCGCCGCCGCTACGGTGAACTGGGCGGAGCGAGCGAGGAACCAAGGGGCCTGGGGGGTGGATCCGGTCACGGTGGAAGACCTGTCTGGGGAAGGCGCCCTGCACGGGCGGCAGTACGGCGCGAAGATCGGAGCACCGGATCATAAGGCCGGGCGCACTCGCGTGGCAGGGTCCTGACGAGCAAAGATGGGCGGTGAGCGATCGATCCGACGATGCGGAGGAACGGACCCATGCCGCACGAGCGAGCCGGCCGGCCGGCCGGTTTCGAGGACCTTGTCGACGTGGCCCGGCTGGTCACGGCCTACTACGCACTGCACCCGGACCCGGCCGACCTGGCCCAGCGGGTGACGTTCGGCACCTCCGGGCACCGGGGTTCGTCCCTGGCGACCGCCTTCAACGAGGACCACATCGCCGCCACCAGCCAGGCCATCTGCGAGTACCGCACGGCCCAGGGCACCGACGGCCCCCTCTTCCTCGGTGCCGACACCCACGCCCTGTCCGAGCCCGCGAAGGTCACCGCGCTGGAGGTGTTCGCCGCCAACGGAGTGACCGTGCGCATCGACAGCGCCGACGGCTACACACCCACCCCCGCCGTCTCGCACGCGATCCTCACCCACAACCGCGGCCGCGCCTCCGGCCTCGCCGACGGCGTGGTCGTCACCCCGTCCCACAACCCGCCCGCCGACGGCGGCTTCAAGTACAACCCGCCGAGCGGCGGACCGGCGGCCTCCGACGCCACCTCCCGGATCCAGGACCGGGCCAACGAGATCATCATGGGCGGCCTGAAGGACGTACGCCGAGTGCCGTATGCGCGAGCGCTCGCCGCGGAGACGACCGGGCGGTACGACTTCCTCGGCGCCTACGTCGGCGATCTGCCGAACGTGCTCGACCTGGACGCGATCCGTGCGGCCGGCGTGCGCATCGGTGCCGACCCGCTCGGCGGTGCCTCCGTCGCCTATTGGGGCCGTATCGCCGAACAGCACGGCCTCGACCTCACCGTGGTCAACCCGCACACCGACCCCACCTGGCGGTTCATGACGCTGGACTGGGACGGGCAGATCCGCATGGACTGCTCCTCGCCGTACGCGATGGCCTCCCTCATCGAGCAGCGCGACCGGTTCCGCATCGCTACCGGCAACGACGCCGACGCCGACCGGCACGGCATCGTCACCCCGGACGCCGGCCTGATGAACCCCAACCACTACCTCGCGGTCGCCATCTCCTACCTCTACCGGCACCGCGACCAGTGGCCCGCCGACGCGGGCATCGGCAAGACGCTGGTCTCCTCGACGATGATCGACCGGGTCGCCGCCGACCTCGGCCGTCAACTGGTCGAGGTTCCGGTCGGGTTCAAGTGGTTCGTGGACGGACTGGCCGGCGGCACGCTCGGGTTCGGCGGTGAGGAGTCGGCCGGCGCGTCCTTCCTGCGCCGCGACGGCTCGGTGTGGACCACCGACAAGGACGGCATCCTGCTGGCCCTGCTCGCCTCCGAGATCACGGCCGTCACGGACCGGACGCCGTCCGAGCACTACGCGGGCCTGACCGCCCGCTTCGGCGCACCCGCTTACGCCCGCATCGACGCGCCCGCGACCCGTGAACAGAAGGCGCTGCTCGGCAAGTTGTCCCCGGCGCAGGTCACCGCCGGCACGCTCGCCGGAGAGGCCGTCACGGCCGTCCTCACCGAGGCACCCGGCAACGGCGCCGCCATCGGCGGCATCAAGGTCACGACGGAGAACGCCTGGTTCGCGGCCCGCCCCTCCGGCACCGAGGACGTCTACAAGGTCTACGCCGAGTCCTTCCTCGGTGCCGGCCATCTCGCCCGGGTGCAGGAGGAGGCCCAGGCCGTGGTGCTGGGCGCGCTCGGCGGCTGATGCGTCGTCCGGCGGCCTCCGGCATCGCGTACCGGTGGCCGCCGCCGGCTCAGCCGTGCCGGTGTCCCTCGTCCAGCCGGGCCAGGACCGCACGTGCCATGGCTTGCTCCCCCTGGGCGTTCGGGTGGGCGGGGGCCGCGGGCGCGGCCGGCTGCAGCGGTTCGATCCAGCGGTCCGCGGGTGCCTTGCACATGTCGTGGCCGATCGTGGGAGCGTAGGTGTCGGCGTAGTCCGCCCGGTTGAGGCCGGCCACCACGCGCAGCATCAGGTTGAGCCGCTTCTCGGTGTCGCGCAGGTAGGCGAAATCCTTCCGGGCGAAGGGGACCTGCGGGAAGCAGCCGCTGCCGTCGTCGGGCAGCAGGTCCGGGTAGCCGACGACCAGCACGCGTGCGTGCGGAGCCCGGGCGTGTACGGCCCGCAGCACCCGGTCGACCTTCGGCGCGGTCCGTACGATCGCGAGGGTGAGCTGGTCGTAGCCGGACGCCTGGTAGGAGCGCTCGCAGGGGTTGCCCGTCGGGTCCTGGGCGGCGAGGTGGGCGCAGGTGCTGATGATCGGGCCGAACCCGACGTCGTTGCCGCCGATCTGGACGGTCACCAGATCCGTGTCGTGCCCTACTGCGTCGAGTTGGGGCTTGTTGGTGCCCTGCGCCTGCCACATCTCGGCGGTCGTCGCGCCGGAGCAGCTGACGTCCGTGAAGGCGGTCACCTGCCGCTGTGCCGCGACCAGCGTCGGGTAGTTGTGGTCGGAGCGCGCGCAGTGCGCGTCCACCTGGCTCGGGATGCCCGGGCCCGCGGTGTAGGAGTCGCCGAGAGCCACGTAACGGACATCGCGGCCCGGTCCGGCGGGGTGCGCGGCGGCTGGTGTCGTGGAAGCCGCGACGAGGGCGCACCCGCCCAGCGCCGCCACCACGGCAGCCCGCCGCCGGACTCTCGTGCCGTCCGCTGAACGTGTGTCGTTCGCCATGAATCCTCCCCCTGAGCGGGTGTATCGCCCGGTCGGCGCACCGGAGCGCGCCACTCGTGCGTTCGACTGGGTCTGTATACCGCCCGGTAGGTCTCGCGGACCAGCAGCGCGGGGCAACGAGTTGAGGAGGCGGGGCCAACCGGTGTTCTGCACTACCCCATCCGGTGGCTTCTCGCCACCGCAGCGTTATTCGCGGCTGCGATTTCCTGATCATTCCACTATCGAGCCCTTGGGACTGACCAGACGTCATAAAGCTCTGACCCAAGTCGAGGAGAGTGGAGAGTATGACGACATCGCCGCGACGGCGATCCGTTCTGGCGTCGGCCGCCACCGCCGCCGCGCTGGCCGCAGCCACGCTGGCGAACGCGGGAGCCGGCTACGCCCAGGACCGCACCACCCCGCCCCCGTACCCGAACGAACCGGCACACCCGCGTCACGTGGAGAAGCCCACGTCTCCGATGAAGCCCGAGTACCCGGCGCATCCGGAGAAGCCCTTCGCCCCGGTGAAGCCCGAGTACCCGGCGCATCCGGAGAAGCCCGCCGTTCCCGTGAAGCCGGAGTATCCGCAGCGTCCGGTGAAGCCGGCGTATCCGGAGAAGCCTGCTAAGCCCGCTATGCCGGTGAAGCCGGAGTATCCGCAGCGTCCGGTGAAGCCGGCGTATCCGGAGAAGCCTGCTAAGCCCGCTATGCCGGTGAAGCCGGAATATCCGCAGCGTCCGGTCAAGCCTGAGTATCCGGAGAAGCCTGCGTACCCGGTGAAGCCGGAATATCCGCAGCGTCCAGTCAAGCCTGAGTATCCGCAGCGTCCGGTCAAGCCCGAGTATCCGGTGAAGCCGGAGTACCCGCAGCGTCCGGTGAAGCCGGAATACCCCGTGAAGCCGGAGTACCCGCAGCACCCGGTGAAGCCGGAGTACCCGGTCAAGCCTGAGTATCCGCAGCGCCCCGTGAAGCCGGAGTACCCGGTCAAACCGGAGTATCCGCAGCACCCGGTGAAGCCGGAGTACCCGGTGAAGCCTGAGTATCCGCAGCGCCCCGTGAAGCCGGAGTACCCGGTCAAACCGGAGTATCCGCAGCACCCGGTCAAGCCGGAGTATCCGCAGCACCCGGTGAAGCCGGAGTACCCGGTGAAGCCTGAGTATCCGCAGCACCCGGTCAAGCCCGAGTATCCGCAGCGTCCGGTGAAGCCTGAGTATCCGCAGCACCCGGTCAAGCCCCAGTATCCGCAGCCCCCCGTGAAGCCCGAGTATCCGCAGCCCCCGGTCAAGCCCTCGAAGCCGCACGAGGAGCACCACGAGGAGCACCACGAGGGCGGCGGGGAGGAGGGCGGCGACTGAAGGAAGCCGGAAGATCCGTGAGAGATGGCCAGGCCGCCCCGTACAGGGCGGCCTGGCCGCGTTCCCAACACCCGGCCGAAAAACGGCAGTTGGCTGAGAAGTGTGCACGCGCACAACCGGTGGGCCGCGTTCCGCCGAAGGTGGGGCGTCTCGTCCCCGCCAATACCCCGACCGCCGCACTACCCGCCCGGCGCGCCCGCCACGGCTCTCCCGGCACCCGCCGGCAGGGTGCGGGGATCCAGCTCGCGAGCCTTCGTCACGTATCCATCACGAGTTCTTCACGTAGCGAACACTTTCGGCCGACCTGCGTGCGGAGGCTCTCCCGTGGGGCAGACGGCGTGCCGATCGCGTGCCTAGCCTCCCGGGCCATGCGATCACCTCTGATGAGACGTCTCGGTCTCACCGCCGTCCTCGCGTTCGTCCTCACTGTCTTCGGATTCGCCCCCGGCGCCAGTGCCGCCGAACCCGCGCCGGCCGCCCTGGCCTTCGCCACCGACAGCGCCACCACCACCCCCGGTGGCACGGTGAAGCTGTCGATGACGATCACCAACAACAAGACCTACGACGTCTGGTTCGTGTACCAGACCATCGACCCGACCTGGCTGACCACGCAGCGCCCGGACCTGAAGTACAGCTTCACCGGCTGCAGTCTGGCTACCGCCGCCGGCGCCACGTCCTGTTCCGGCACCGGCCCGAGCAACCTCGGCGGCAACTACGGCGCCACCATCCCGCCCGGCCAGAGCCGCACCGTCACGCTGACCCTGCGGATCGCCGCCGACTCCGGCTGCAACGGCAACATCGGCTTCTACTCGTACTACTACGCCGAGTTCAGCGACAGCACCAACACCAGCGGCGGGCCTGTCTACACACCCGAGACGCGAGTGCTCTGCGCCTGACGGATGCCCCGGTTCCGCGGCCGGGGGACCGGATCCGGCCTCCCCGCCCAACGTCCCGCGCGGCGCGCACCATCCACACCTCGCCCGGCGGACCCTCATGGTCCGCCGGTGCGTCGTACTGCGGCCGTACCTGCGGAACGGATCCGTCCGTCAGTGGCGTCCCCTCATGCGGGCGACGGAAAAAGTGTCAACGGGGTTGCCCCCGTGGGCCGTTGGATACCTGTGATTTTCCGTCAGGTTTCGTAACACGCCCACAAAAGCTACACAGGGCCATCACCATGTGACGCGACGGATGCGTCGACGACCGGCTTCTGAGGGGGATGCCGGCGTCACGCAAGGGGGTGGGTCCGCTCTGCGGAGCTGTACTCACCCCTGCCCGGGGAGGGGACTTCACCGCATGAAGCGGACCATCCGCACCGCGCTGGCCTTGGGCGCGCTGACCGCCGCGCTCGGCCTGCAGGCCGGCCCGGCCCAGGCCGACACCACCGCGCCGCGCATCGACCTCAGAGTCCTGGTGGTGAGCGACGGTGGTCCGGCCACCGACGCCATCGCCGCCGAACTCGACGCCGCCGGAACGCCGTACACCGAGGTCGACCTCACCAGCTCCACGCGGCCTGCTATCGACGCCGGCTTCCTCGCCGACACCGTCGACGGCCGGCCGCGGGCCAGGTTCCAGGCCGTCGTCCTGCCCAACGACAACCCGTTCACCGCCGGCAGCGCCGAGATGGCCGCGCTGGCCTCCTACGAGCAGACCTACGCCATTCCGCAGGTCGACGCCTACACCTACGCCCGGCCCCAGGCCGGCCTGCAGGTCCCGACCTCCGGCGGCTACTCCGGCAGCATCGACGGTATACAGGCCCAGGTCACCGACGCCGGCAAGGCCGGACCCTTCGGCTACCTCAAGGGCACGGTGCCGTTCGAGGACAACTCACCGTCGGTGGGCGAGAGTTACGCTTATCTGTCGACGCCCGCGCCCGGCGCCGACTTCACCCCGTACGTTCAAGCCCCCATCCCCGGCAGCTCCCGGCAGGGCTCGCTGGTCGGCGAATACCGGCACGACGGGCGGCGCGAGCTGGTCGTCACCTTTGTCTACAACCAGTACCAGGAACAGTTCCGGCTGCTGTCCCGCGGCATCGTGGAGTGGATGACCGGCGGGGTCCACCTCGGCGCCTCCCGCAACTACTTCGCCGTGCACGTGGACGACGTGTTCGGTGCCGACGACCGCTGGGACACCGAGCTGAACTGCACGCCCGGCGACGTCGACTGCACCAACAGCTCGGTCACGCCCAGCCCGATCCGGATGACCCCGGCCGACGTCGACTACGCCACCGCCTGGCAGAACAGCCACCACTTCACCCTCGACCTCCTCTACAACGGCGCGGGCAGCGTCGACCAGCGCGCGGACAACAACGGCGTCGACCAGCTCGCCGACAAGCTCATCGCCGACCGGAACCAGTTCCGCTGGGTCAACCACACCTACACGCACGCCTTCCTCGGCTGCGAGCAGGACACCACGGTCGTGCCCTGGAAGTGCCGGACGAACGCCGACGGCAGCACCAAGTGGGTCGGCCGCGCCACCATCGACTACGAGATCGCCGCCAACCGCGCCTGGGGCCAGGTCGCCGGACTCCCGCTGGACGCCAGCGAGTTGGTGACCGGTGAGCACTCCGGACTGCGGATCCTGCCCCAGCAGCCCGACGACAACCCCAACCTGGCGCCCGCGCTCTTGGACAACGGCGTCAAGTGGCTCGGCTCGGACAACTCCCGCGACCCCGAGCAGCGCCAGGTCGGACCGGCGGCCACCGTCTCCCGCTACCCGATGAACGTCTTCTACAACGCGGGCAGGGCGAGCGAGGAGACCGACGAGTACAACTGGCTCTACACCAGCCGCGCCCAGGGCGGCAGCGGCATCTGCGAGGACAACCCCGCGACGACCACCTGCCTCCCGGCGCCGCTGGACACCGGCACCGGGTTCCAGGACTACATCGTGCCGCTGGAGACCCGTATCGCCCTCGGTCATGTGCTCTCCGACGACCCCAAGCCGCACTTCATCCACCAGTCCAACCTCGCCGAGGACCGCATCGCCTACCCGGTCCTGAACGGCGTACTCGACGGCTACGACGCCCTGTTCGCGGCCGACACCCCGCTGGTCAACCTGCGGATGAAGGACATCGGCACCGAACTGCAGCGCCGCGCCGCCTGGACGAGTGCCGTGCACGCCGGTCAGATCACCACCTACCGCATCGGCGACACCGTCACCGTGCAGGCGCCGGGCGGCACCTACGTCACCGCGACCCTGCCCACCGGCACCACCCTCGGCGGCGGCGCCTTCGGCACCGCCTACGCGGGCCAGACGTCCGGCTGGGCGTCCTCCTCCGGTACGGCGCTCACCTTCACCCTTCCGTCGTCCGCCGCCGCCCCGGCCGTCACCGCGCACACCGGCACGGCGGCCACCGCTCCGGCTCCGCGCGCCAAGGTTCCGGCCGGCGTGACTCGGCAGGTCCCGTACACCCCGGAGAGCTGAACGGCACACCGCACCGGGGGCCGGTCCGGCGGCAGCCGCCCGACCGGCCCCGGGTCCCGGCCGCCCGCAGGGACCCGCACGACCACCCCACACCGAGGCCGTGGAGCACCATCGATGCACGTTCAGCACGGCGTGCGCCGCCCCGGCGCGGCGCACGTCACCCTGCTCACCGAAGGCACCTACCCGCACAGCCACGGCGGCGTCAGCGTCTGGTGCGACCAGCTCGTCCAGGGCATGCCCGACCTGGACTTCGAGGTCGTCGCCGTCACCGGCACCGGACGCGAACCCGTCGTATGGGACCTGCCCGCCCATGTCCAGCACGTGCTCTCCGTACCCATGTGGGGAGCGCCGCCGGAAGGCCGCCCGCCCCGGGGCCGCGCCCTGCGCCGACTCGCCGTCGCCTACGAACGCTTCCTGACCGCCCTGCTCGACCCGGACACCGAGGACCAGTTCGCCCCCGGGCTGTACGCCCTGGCCGGGGCGGCGGCCGAGGGCACGCTGAGCCCGTTTCTCCGCGGGGACCGCGCCATCGCCGTCCTGGCCGCGGTGTGGAACCGCCGCGGCCTCGCCGTCCGCGAGGCCCGGCCCACCCTGCACGACGCGGTCACCGCCACCGCCCTGCTGGAACACGCCCTGCGCCCGCTCGCCGCGCCACCGCCCCGGCACGGCGTGGCCCACGCGGTCAGCGGCGGCGTCGCCGTCCTGCCCGGACTCGCCGGCCTGGCCCGTCATGACGTCCCGCTGCTGCTCACCGAGCACGGCGTCTATCTGCGCGAGCGTTACCTCGGCTACCGCACCGCCCCCTACCGCTGGCCGGTGAAGGCCGTCGTCCTCGGCTTCTTCCGGCTGCTCGCCGAGGAGAGCTACCGCCGGGCCGCCCTGATCACCCCGGGCAACCGCTACAACCGGCTGTGGGAGGAGCAGGGCGGCGCCGACCCGCAGGCCATCCGCACGGTCTACAACGGGGTCGATCCCGCCGCCTTCCCGCCGGCCGGCCCCGAACCCGGCGTGCCGACCCTCAGCTGGGCGGGCCGGGTGGACCCCATCAAGGACCTGGAGACCCTGATCCGCGCCTTCGCCCTGGTCCGGGCCGAGATACCCGAGGCCCGGCTGCGGCTGTTCGGCGGCACACCGCGCGGCGGAGAGGCGTACCGGGAGCGCTGCGAAGCACTGGCGGCCGAGCTGGGGCACGCGGACGCCGTCACGTTCGAGGGCCGGGTCGACGACATCAAGGACGCCTACGCGGCCGGGAACGTCGTGATGCTCTCCAGCATCAGCGAAGGCTTCCCGTTCACCCTCATCGAGGCCATGTCCTGCGGCCGGGCCACCGTCTCCACCGACGTCGGCGGCGTACGCGAGGCCGTCGGTGACACCGGGCTCGTCGTTCCGCCGCGCGATCCCGCCAGCATGGCCGCGGCGGCTGTACGGCTGCTGGGCGACCCCGAGCGCCGCAGGGCGATGGGGGAGGCGGCCCGGCTGCGCGTGATCGACCAGTTCACCCTGCGTCAGACCATCGACACCTTCCGCTCCATCTATCTCGAACTGCCCACTCTGGAAAGACCGTTGACGATCCTGCCGCAGCCGGCCGGCGCGGGGAGCCTGGCCGGATGAGCGGACCCATGGCTCTCGAACCGGGCGGCACCGAACGGGACACGCTCGCCCTGCGGCTCGCCGTGCCGCCCGCCCGCGCCCACGACGACCACGCGCCCGTGCGGAAGGCCGTCAGCCGGCTCGCCGCCGAACTCGCCGACCGCATCGGCCCCGCCGTCCACCCCTACGAGGTGGCCGCCCTGCTGGAGGCCGAGGGCCTGACCGCGGACCAGATCGAGGAACGGTACGGCCATCCGGACCTCTTCGCCCTCGCCACCGCCCTCTACGCACAGGTGCCCCGGACCTTCCCGGAACCCGCACCGGCAGCCGACCCCTGGCGCCCCGACCACGTCCGCTCCCTGCTGCGCGGGGTGGTGTTCGCCCTGCCGGGGCTGGCCTATCCGCTCACCGCACCCCTGTGGCACCCGGGTCGGCACGCCGCCGCGCTGATCCTCGCCGGACTGCTCTCCTGGGCGTGGGGCCAGGCGCTCGGCCACCGCGCGCACGTACGGATGGCGACCGGCCGCCACGAGGCGGCCCGCACTCTCCTGACCGGCGCACCCCTGGGCGCCGCGCTCGCCACGGCCGCCGCCGCCCCGTTCGCCGGCAGCGCCCCGGTGATCGCGGCGACGGCAGCACAGTCGCTGTACCTCGCGGCGGCGGGCGTCCTGCTGGTCCTGGC
>NZ_CM002285.1:8948231-8951630 GCF_000497445.1 Streptomyces roseochromogenus subsp. oscitans DS 12.976
GTCCCCGCCGCGGCCGACGGTGCGCGGCCGCCGCTGCCGGCGTCCCTGCCGTACGGGCTGTTCGGGCTGGCCGCGGGCCTGCTCGTGCTGCTGGAGGGGTGGCGCGAGCCCTACGCCGTCATCGTGCTGACCGTCAGCATGGGGCCCGCCGAATGGCTGCTGTACCGCTACCGGGGGCTGTCGGTGGGCGCTCTGCGCGCCACCGCCACGCCCGCCGGATTCCGGCTGCGCTCGGCCGCCGTCCTCGCCCTGTGTCTGCTCGGCTATCTCCTGCCGCTGCTGCCCGCCGCCCTCCTCCTCGGCGCCGCACCGGCCGCCCTGCTCCCGCTCGCGGCCACGCTGTGGACCGCGCTGCTGCTCCAGGCGTTCGGCGATGCCTGGCCGCCGGCCGCGATCTGTCTGGCCGCGGCGGCCTTCGCCGGCGCGGTCACGCTGCTGCGCCTGCCGACGGGCCCGGTCGCGCTGCCCCTGTCCTGCGGCGCCGCGGCCCTGTGCCTCGTGGCCCGCGCGCTGCGGCTGCTCGGCCGGCCCGCCCGGCACGCCTGACTCGACCAACCCATCGGAAGGACCGACCAGTTGACCCCCGCACCGCTCGCCGCCGTCACCGGGGCCGAGGGATTCATCGGCTCCCACCTCACCGAGGCCCTCGTGGCCTCGGGACACCGGGTCAGAGCCATGGCCCAGTACAACTCCTTCTCCTCCTACGGCTGGCTGGAGACCCTCGCCCCGGACGTCCTCGACCACGTGGAGATCGTCCTCGGTGACGTCCGCGACCCCGGCTCGGTCCGCGGACTGCTCGAAGGCGCCGACGTGGCCTACCACTTGGCGGCCCTCATCGCGATCCCGTACTCCTACCGGGCCCCGCACAGCTACGTGGAGACCAACGTCACCGGCACCCTCAACGTCCTCGAAGCCGTGCGCGCGCTCGGCACACCCCGGCTCGTGCACACCTCCACCAGCGAGACCTACGGCACCGCGCAGACCGTGCCGATCACCGAGGACCACCCCATCAACACCCAGTCTCCGTACGCCGCTTCGAAGGCCGGCGGGGACCGGCTGGCCGACAGCTACCACGCGAGCTTCGGCACCCCGGTGGTAACGCTCAGGCCGTTCAACACCTTTGGCCCGCGCCAGTCGATGCGCGCGGTCATCCCCACCGTCATCGGCCAGGTCGCGGCGGGGGAGCGCACCCTCACCCTCGGCGATCTGCGGCCCACCCGCGACTTCACCTTCGTCAAGGACACCGCGCGGGCGTTCCTCGCGGTCGGCACCGCGCCCGCCGAGCAGGTCGTCGGACGCACCTTCAACGCCGGTACGGGCGGCGAGATCTCGGTCGGCGACCTCGTCGCGCTGATCGGCAAGGTCATGGACACCGCGCTCGACGTCCGCGCGGACCCGGCACGCATCCGGCCCGCGAACTCCGAGGTGCTGCGGCTCGTCGCCGACGCCACCCGGCTCCACCGGGCCACCGGCTGGCAGCCCGCCCACACCCTGGAGCAGGGCCTCGCGCACACCGCGGAGTTCTTCCGCGACCCGGCCAACCTGGCCCGCTACAAGACCGGCATCTACAACATCTGACCCCTCCGGCACGTCACGTCTTCTTCGAAGGAGAAGCCCATGCACGCAGTGATCCTGGCGGGAGGCAAGGGCGTCCGGCTGCGGCCCTACACCACCGCGCTGCCCAAGCCGCTCGTCCCCATCGGCGACCAGCACGCCATCCTGGAGATCGTGCTGCGCCAGCTGTCGGCGGCCGGCTTCACCCACTGCACCCTCGCGATCGGCCACCTCGGCGAGATCATCCGCGCCTACGTCGGCGACGGCTCCCAGTGGGGCATGGCGGTCGACTACGCCACCGAGGACAGCCCGCTCGGCACCATGGGCCCTCTGCTGGGCCTCAGAGACCGGCTGCCCGAGACGTTTCTCGTGATGAACGGCGATGTCCTCACCGACCTCGACTACGCCGACGTGCTGCGCCGCCACCAGGCGTCGGGCGCGCCGCTGACCATCTGCACCTATGCCCGCAAGGTGCACATCGACTTCGGCGTCCTCACCACGGACGCGAGCAAGGTCGTCGCCTTCACCGAGAAGCCCAGCATGGACTACCGGGTCTCCATGGGGGTCTACGGCCTCAGCCGCGCCACTCTCGACGGCTACACGCCGGGTCTGCCGCTCGGCTTCGACGAACTCGTCCTCGACCTGCTGAGGGACCATAACCCGCCGTACGCCTACGAGTTCGACGGCTACTGGCTGGACATCGGCCGCCCCGACGACTACGACCGGGCCAACGCCGAGTTCACCAGCCGCAAGTCCCTGCTGCTCAAGGGAGCCTGAGGACCGTATGCGCATTCTCGTCCTGGGCGGCACCGGATATCTGGGCCGCCATGTGGCCGTGCGGCTGCGCGCCCTGCCGGGGGCGCGGATCCTCGCCGCCGACCGTTCCTCCACCGACGGGTTCGGCGTCGACCTCGCCGCCGACCCGGTCGAGCGGCTCGCGAAGACCCTGGCGGCGGCCGCGCCCGACGCCGTGGTCAACTGCGCGGGCGTGACCGGCGGCGACCCGGTGACGCTGGCCGAGGTCAACGCCCGCGGCCCCGCCGTGCTGTGCGCCGCGCTGCGCGAGGCGGCTCCCACGGCGCGTCTGGTGCACCTGGGCTCGGCCGCCGAGTACGGCCCCGGAGTCCCCGGCACCCCGGTCACCGAGTCGGCGCCCGCCTGCCCGGTCACCCTCTACGGCGCGACCAAGCTCGCCGGCACCGTCGCGATCACCGCCTCCGCCCTGGACGCGGTGGTGCTCCGCGTCGGCAACCCGGTGGGCCCCGGCGCGCCCGTGGCGAGCCTGCCCGGCCGGCTGGCCTCACTGCTCCGTACGGCCGGGCCGAACCCGGAGGCGGTCCTGCGGCTCGGGGACCTGTCCGCGCACCGCGACTTCGTCGACGTACGCGACGTCGCCCGGGCGGTGGTCCTCGCGGTCACAACGCCCGGACCTCTGCCGCCCGTTCTCAACATCGGCGGGGGAACGGCCGTAGCGGTGGGGGAGTTGGCGGAAGGACTGGCCCGACGGGCGGGATTCAGCGGGCGGTGGGAGGAGAACGCGGACGGCTCGGCGCGCTCCGCCCGGGTGTCGTGGCAGTGCTCGGACATCTCCGCCGCGGCCCGGGCCCTCGGTTGGCGGCCGGCCCACACCCTCGACGACGCGCTCACCGCGCTGTGGTCGGCCACGACGGAGGCCATGCCGTGAGCCTGCTCATCCCGCTGTATGTGCACCCGGCCGAGGACCCCGGCGCCTGGCACCGGCTGATCACGGCGGCCGCCCGCATCCACGCGGTCGTCCTCAACCCGGCGAGCGGACCCGGCACCGCCCCGGACCCCGCGTTCACCGCGGCCGCCCGGGCGCTGCAC
>NZ_CM002285.1:8951655-8965894 GCF_000497445.1 Streptomyces roseochromogenus subsp. oscitans DS 12.976
CCCGGCTGCTCGCGTACGTCGACACGGACTACGGCGTCCGGGACCGGGCCGACATCACCGAGGACCTGCGCCGGTACCAGGCCTGGTACCGGACCGACGGCTGCTTCCTGGACCGCGTGACCGCCACCCCGCAGGGCCTGGCGGCCTGCCGCCGGCTGGTCCGGGAGATACGGCGGCTGGGCGCGGCCACGGTCGTGCTCAACCCGGGCGTCCACCCGGCGCCGGGGTACGCCCGCCTCGCCGACCTGACCGTCACCTTCGAGGGCCACTGGTCCACCTACGTCTCGGCGTTCACCCGGCCCGTCTGGACGGGCCGCCACCCGCCCGACCGGTTCTGCCATCTCGTCTACGGCGTCCCCGAGGCCCTCGTTCCGCTCGCCGTGCGGACCGCGCACGAGCGCGGCGCGGCGGTGTGCGGCCCGGTGACCGGCGAACCGCCCAATCCCTGGTCCGCGTTGACCCCGGCGTTGGGCGAGGCGGTCGGATGACCTGCGGGAACGGTGTGCGAAGCTGCGGGTGTCCGCAACAACCGCGCACCGCAGGGGAACCGTCTCCATGGCCATCGTCCATCACACCTGGCTCAAGCCCACCAAGCTGGAACTGCTCACCGACTGGCTGCCCACCCGCCCCTGGTACCGCGGCGGCACGGACACCCCGGTGCTGACCAAGTCCGGCGGCTTCCGGCTGGACGACCCCGAGGGCGAGGTCGGCATCGAGATCATGGTGGCCACGGACACCTCCACCCCCGAACCGACCGCCTACCTCGTCCCGTTGACGTACCGAG
Organism: Streptomyces roseochromogenus subsp. oscitans DS 12.976; assembly: GCF_000497445.1. Taxonomy (NCBI): domain Bacteria; kingdom Bacillati; phylum Actinomycetota; class Actinomycetes; order Kitasatosporales; family Streptomycetaceae; genus Streptomyces; species Streptomyces roseochromogenus. The sequence continues at coordinate 8,952,440 of NZ_CM002285.1, forward strand.
GCGCTCCGCTGGAGGGCGCCGGGCACGCGCTCGTCGGCACGATGGAACACGGTGTGCTGGGCAGGCGCTGGGCCTATGACGGCTGCCATGACCCGGTGCTGGTCGCCGAGCTGCTGTCCCTGATCGAGGGCAGGGCGCAGGCGCAGGCCCAGAGCATCGACGACATCCCCGACCACGAGGTGATCCGCTCCTACACCGGCGCCCCCTTCACCCTGGACGGCCTCATCCCCGAGCCGGCCGACGACCAGCAGGGCACCCGCCTGCCCGCGCCCGGCGGCACGATCCTCCAGGTGCACCGGGTCCTGCACCCCGTCCCCGAGCACCCGCCGCTGCGCCCCGAGGGAGCGCTCGGCCATGTGGCCCGCGGCTGGCAGGACCCGCAGGGCAACCCGCTGACGGCTGTCTTCGCGACACTGCGCACTGCCTGACCGGCACCCTCACCCGCAATCCGCATCGCCTGACCGGCGCATGCGCACAACCTGTCCCGCCTGACGTACTCCTGACGCGGCGTACTCTCGCACAGCGCACCATCTGGCATGACCTCGACAAATCTGGCACTCTCTCGAAAGTCCGGCAGTCCGCGCCCTGACCCCGTGAGGGCGCGGAGCACCGCCCGGTACAGCGATCGCGCAAGCCCCACCCCCGGCCGCCCCGGCGTACCCCAGCCGGCCCCACGGCCATCGAGCAGGCCGGGAATCCCGGCCGCCGCAAAGGAGAAGCGTGTGAGATCGACCCCCCACAAGGCCCTCGGCGCCGGTGCCCTCACCGTCGCCGCGGTGGCCGCCCTCGTGCTCCCTGGCACGCCCGCCGCGGCCCGGCCGGCCACGGCACCCGCCGCCTGTACCCCGGCGCAGATCGTCGGCAACGGCGGCTTCGAGAGCGGGACATCGCCCTGGTCGGCGTCCTCCGCCGGCGTCATCACCAGCCGCTCGGGACAGACCGCCCACGGTGGCAGCTCCTACGCCTGGCTGGACGGAGTCGGCCGTACCCACACCGACACCCTGAGCCAGAGCGTCACGATCCCGTCCGGGTGCGACACGGCCACCCTCACCTTCTGGCTGCACATCGACACCGCGGAGACGACCTCGTCCACCGCGTACGACAAGCTCACGGCCAAGATCGGCAGCACCACGCTGGCCACCTACTCGAACCTCGACAAGAACACCGGGTACGTCCGGAAGTCCCTCGACGTGTCGGCGTACGCGGGCCGGACCGTCAGTCTCTCCTTCACCGGGACCGAGGACTCCAGCCTGCAGACGAGCTTCGTCCTCGACGACATCGCCCTCGACACCTCCGGTGGCACCGCACCACCGCCGGGCGACACGACCCGCACCCCTGCCGCGCCCTCGTACACCGTGAACCTCAGCAGCGACACCAGCGGCACCGAGTGGACCGGCAACGAGAGCGTGACCTTCACCAACGCCTCCGCCACCGCGCTGAACGAGGTCTATCTGCGGCTGTGGGACAACTACCACGGCACCTGCGACGCGATGCCGATCCGGGTCAGCGACGTCACCGGCGGCACGGCTGAGGCGCCCACCGTGGACTGCACCGCGCTCAAGGTCGACCTGCCGGCCCCGCTCGCCCAGGGCCAGAGCGCCACCATCGGCTTCGACCTCGGTATCACCGTGCCCAGCGGCGCCGACCGCTTCGGCCACGACGGCGCCTACAGCTTCATCGGCAACGCCCTGCCCGTCCTGGCGGTCCAGGACAGCGCAGGCTGGCATCTCGACCCCTACACGGACAACGGCGAGTCGTTCTACTCCCTGGCCGCCGACTTCAAGGTGACCCTCGACCACCCCAGCGGCCTGCTGGTCCCGGCCACCGGTACCTCCACCGACACCCCCGGCTCCAGCGGCCGTACGGTGACGACGGCGACGGCGTCCAAGGTGCGTGACTTCGCCTGGGCCGCCGGACCCTTCACCAAGATCTCCGGCACCTCCTCCACCGGCGTCGCGGTGAACGTCTACTCCGTCTCGGGGATCAGCTCCTCCAGCGCCCAGTCGATGCTCTCCACCGCCAAGAGCGCCGTGGACGCCCACGCCTCCCGCTTCGGCGCCTATCCCTACGGCGAGCTGGACGCGGTGATCGACGACAACTACTGGTTCGGCGGCATGGAGTACCCCGGCTTCGTCCTGGACGTGGTCAGCACCACCGCCCTCACCCATGAGACCGGCCACCAGTGGTGGTACGGCATCGTCGGCGACGACGAGTACAACAGCCCCTGGCTGGACGAGGCGTTCACCGACTACGCCACCGACCTCGCCCTCGGCAAGACCGGCGCCGGCTGCTGGGACAGCGTCTCCTGGGCCTCGGCCGACGAAAAGATCACCAACTCCATGGCCTACTGGGACGCGCACCCCGACCGCTACTCCACCGTCGTCTACGGCTACGGCAAGTGCGCCCTGCACGACCTGCGCCGCGTCCTCGGCGACACCGCCATGGCCAAGCTGCTGAAGGACTACGCGACCGCCCACTGGTACGGCGTGTCGACCACGGCCGAGTTCAAGGCCGCCGCCCAGGCCGCCACGAGCACCGACCTCACCTCCTTCTGGACCCAGCACCGCATCGACGGCTGACCCGCCAGGGCCGGTCGTGGCAGACGCCTCCCGACGCTCCCACGACCGGCCCGTACGCCGCCCGGGGCCACCCATACGGACCAAGCACCGCCCGGAATGGATCAGTTGGGCGTTGCCCGGAGTGCGGTAGCGCCCGACGACGTGTCAGATGGTCTTGTGCGAAGCTCCCTATGCCCCCAGCGCGGCCGCGCACGCCTGGCTCTCACGGGCGTCCTGACCGGCCTTCTCCTCACCCTGTCCACCCCCGTGGCCCACCCCGAGTCGACCCCTCCCGTACCCCGGCGCGGCAGCGCCTACATGGGGATGGGTGTGCTCGCCCACGACGGTCGCGCCGTCGGCGCCGACACGGCACCCCCCACCCGTGCGAACCAGACCGAAGGTGTCGACGTCGCCAGCCACCAGGGCAGCGTCAGCTGGTCGACGCTGTGGGGTGATGCCACCAAGTGGGCGTACACGAAGGCCACCGAGGGGATGTCCTACACCAACCCCTACTTCACCCAGCAGTACGACGGCCCGTACAAGGCGGGCATGATCCGCGGCGCGTACCACTTCGCGACCCCGGATGCCTCCGGCGGCAGCGCTCAGGCCGACTACTTCCTGTCGCACGGCGGCGGCTGGACCAAGGACGGCAAGACCCTGCCCGGCGTGCTCGACATCGAGTGGAATCCGTACGGCGACACCTGCTACGGCAAGTCCAAGAGCGGCATGGTCGCCTGGGTCCGCGACTTCCTGAACCGCTACAAGTCCCGCACCGGCCGCGACGCGGTCATCTACACGGCGACCAGCTGGTGGACCCAGTGCACCGGCAACTACTCCGGTTTCGGCAAGACCAATCCGTTGTGGATCGCCCGGTTCGCCGCGACCGCCGGGACGCTGCCGGCGGGCTGGTCGGTGTACTCGATGTGGCAGTACACCTCGTCCGGCAAGACCGTCGGGGACCACGACCGCTTCAACGGCAACCAGGACCGGCTGAACGTCATGGCGACCGGCTGACCAGCCGCAGGGCGGCCCGCTTCAGTCGCAGCGCGACCCGGCCGGTACGGCGTGGCAGGAGTGCGCCGTTGCCGGCCGAGCCATCCTCGTGGGCCTGGCCCAGGGCGGCGGCCGGGACCACGAGGGTGATCAGGACGGCCATGACCATCTGGCTGACGACGGTCACGATCGCACGGGCGCGGGCCGCGACCAGGGCCGCCACCAGGGCGAAGGCGGCGACTGCGGCCGCGCCGGTCAGACAGCCCCACGGCGAGTCGGCCCGCACGGTCCTGGCCGTGTCCAGAGTGACCCAGGACAGAAACCACAGCCCGAAGTCTGCGACCAGCACCGTCAGTTCCAGGAACACCGGGCCGCACCCGGCTCCGATGTCCGCACCGGTGTCGGCGCGGTCATGCCGCCGGGGGCCGCTGGCGGCGTCGAACGCCGGCGGGGCCACGGGGAGGTCCATGGCCGCCACCCGGCCGAGCCGGCGGGCCGGCCAGGTCGGACACCGGTGGCGTGACGACGCACCCATGACAGCCGGTCAGGGGCGAAGTCCCGCCAGCAGGGCCGCCGTACGGGCGAAGTACAGCGGCACCGCAGCCGTCCGCCACGCCGACCGTCACCGTCCAGGTGCCGTCGCCGTTGTCGGCGTACTCCGGCTTGAGGACGGGGCGCGGATCCTGCGTGGTGACGTCGGCTCCGCGCGCCCGGCCCGTGCCCTCCGTGCCCAGCACCGGATGGTCGGCGTTCAGCCCAGGCCCCGAGGCAGCAGGCGTCCGCCATGGGCCCCGTCGCGCAGCCGGTCGACCAGCGCGAGCGCGAAGTCGACCGTCGGGCCCATGGCGTCGCGGATCCGGCCGGGTCTGGACTCTCCGGGCCGCCCGTGCTGACCGCGATCGCGGGTACGCCGTCCTCCAGTGCCGTCACGGCGGCGCCCACCGTGCCCGAACGGGTCGCCGTCGAGGCGAGGTCCGGGCCGAAGTCGGTCCCGGAGACCACCAGGTCCGGGGCGCTTTCGGCGGACACGGCGGTCAGACCGAAGCTCACCGCGTCCGCCGGTGAACCGTCGGCCGCCCACACCTTCGTCCGCGGCTGCCGTATGCCGATCGGTCGGTGCGCTGGAGAGCCGGGTTCCGGCGCTCTGGTCGGTTCAGCGGGGCGACGATCGTCACGTCGTACCCGGCGGGGCTGAGGCGGTCGTACAGCCCGCGGATGCCGGGAGCGTCGTAACCGTCGTCGTTCGTCAGCGGGATGCGCAGCGGCCGCGTTGGAGCCGGGGCCGGCGGGACGGCCGCGGCGGTGGGGGTGGCGAGGACGCCGGCGCACAGCAGCGCGGCCGGCGGAAGGAGGTGTCTGCGAGACACGGGAACTCCTGGTGAGAGCCGAGGCGGCGGTGGCTCAGCGCACCCCGCGGATGGGCAGGATGGCGAGCGCGCCGAGCAGCGACAGCGCGCCGCCGAAAAGGAACAGCGGGGTGTAGCCGCCGAGCCCGGTGACCACCGCCGAGGCGACGAACGGCGCCACGATCTGCGGGCCCGCGTTGGCGATGTTCAGCACGCCCAGATCGCGTGCGGCGTCCTCCGCACGGGGGAGAACGAGCGTGACGACGGCGGTGTCCACGGCCATGAAGCAGCCGAACGCCAGCCCGTTCAGCGTGCTGAAGACGAGCATGCCCGGCCAGGTCGGCGCGACCACGGGCACCACCATGACGACACCCGCCAGCGCCGCCGAGACACCGACGAACACCTTGCGCCGGTTCCAGCGGTCCGACAGCAGGCCGCCGACCAGCGTGGACACGGCCATCGCCGCCATCGACACCGGAGTGAGGACGGCCATGGCATCCGCCGCGCGCAGTCCCTTCGGCAGCGCGATGTGGTCGTCGAGGATGTAGAGCTGATAGCCGACGACCGAGAAGTAGCCCAGCACCATCAGGGCACGGCCGATGAAGGCCCAGCGGAAGTCACGGCTGCTCAGCGCGGACAGGAAAGCCGCCGCACGCCGGCGCCAGGACGGCGCCGGTGCCGGCGCGGCGCCCTGCCCATCGCGCGGAACATCCCGGCACAGCGCAGTCAGCAGGGCGGCCGCCGCCGCGGTCACCAGCCCCAACGCCAGGTACCCCGCGGGGAGATGGTCGGCGGATCTGGAGGCGATGAGGACGCCCAGCGTGCCGCCCACCGGCAGGGCGAGACCCACCAGGGCGGAGGCTGTGCCGCGGCGGGACGGCGGGATCCGGTCGGGCACGATGGCCGTGACGGCGGCCTGGTAGACGTTCATGGTCGCCTGCACCAGACACCAGGCGATGCCCACCAGGAGGGCCGTGCGCACACTGCCCAGGAGGGTGAGACCGGCCAGTGAGGCGAGCGCTCCGCCGAGCACCCAGGGATTGCGGCGCCCCGAACGGTCGGACAGCGCGCCGGCGACCGGATTGCAGGCGGTCGCGAACTCCGAGCTGACACCGCCGATCAGGCCCAGCAGCACCACCTTGCGGTGCGCGTCGATCGCCTCGACCTGGGTGGGCAGCAGAACGGACCCGACCCCCATGTACACGGCGTACATCGACGCGTTGGCGACGAGCAGCAGCGTCATCAGCCCTCGCTGCCGGGACTCGGGTACGGCCGTCGCGGCGTCGGGCCGGAGGTTTTCGGTCGGCAGGGGCATGGCGACTCCTGGGAGAAAGAGATGAGGGGAGGAGGGGGAGAGGGGAGGAGAAGGGAGCCGAAAACGAGCTACTTACACGAGTAACCGACGGCGGTCCTTGTGTAGCACCTGGCCGCGGAAGTTGAACAGAGGTCTGCATCGGCAAGCTGGTGACGCGTGTAACGTTGTGGTCGCGGAAGGACCCGGCGAGCGGATGGGAATCATGGCGAGGAGAGCGGCCACGGCCGTCACCAGTGCCGATGTCGCACGGCTGGCGGGCGTCTCGCGGGCCACCGTCTCCTTCGTGCTCAACAACACCCAGGCGCACCGGGTGAGCGAGGCGACCCGCACGAAGGTCCTCGCCGCCGCGGACACCCTCGGCTATGTGCCGCACGCGGCGGCCCGCTCCCTGCGGGCGGGCCGCAACAACCTGGTGCTGATCCCGGCCGCCGTGTCCGCCATCGGCCGCCTGGTCAGCGGCTGGATCGACGATCTGCACACGGAGCTGGAGCGGTACGGCTACACGGCCGTCCTGCACGCCGGGCGGTTCACCGACCCCGGCACCGCGGCCCGCGCCTGGGCCGAGCTGCGCCCCGGCGCGGTCCTGGCACTGGACGGTACGAGTCTCGGGGCGGCCGGCGCGGAGGTGTTGCGGCGCGCCGGAGTCCGGGCTCTGATGGCTTTCGCGCCGCAGCCGGCCGAGGGTGTGTACACGGTCCTCTTCGACGACCGGCGCGTGGGCGTGCTCGCGGCCGAACACCTCGTCGCGCGGGGGCGGCGGCGCCTCGGCGTCGTCATGCCCCGCGAGCGCGGCCTGTCCGCCTTCGCTGAACCCCGGCTCGCCGGCGCGCGGAGCGTGGCCGCCCGGACGACGGCGACGGTGACCCCGCTGGAGATGGAGTACACGCACGCGTCCGCCGCCGAACTGGCGAGCGGCTGGGCGGAACACGGCCTGGACGGCGCCTTCGCCTATAACGACGAGTACGCGGCGCTGCTGCTGCACGTGCTGCGGGACGCGGGCATCGACGTTCCCGGCGAGGTCGCCGTCGTAGGCTGCGACGACCTCGTGACGGCGGCCCTGCAGCGGCCCGCGCTCACGACGATCCGGCTGGACGTGCCCTCCGCCGCGCAGGTCGCCGCCGCGCTGCACGACCTTATCGAGACCGGCACCGCCGCGCCGCTGCCGGCCGTCGAGCCCGTCCTGGTCCGCCGCGAGTCCGCCTGAGGAACCCCGCCGTCCGCCGTGCCACCGGTCAGGCCGTCAGGTGCCCCTGGAGGAATTCCACGCTGTGGGCGACGATGTCCGGCACCTCGGGGGAGCCGAGGAAGATGTGGTCGGCCCCCTCGACGGGCCGCAGTGTGACATCACCGCCCGCGTCCTTCAGCACTCGCGCCAGCGCCTCGCTCTGGCTGTAAGGGACCACCTGGTCCTCGCGGCCGTGGATCAGCAGGAACGGAGGCGCGCCGCGGTCCGCCGCATAGGTCACGGGGCTGGCGACCCGCGCCCGCTCCCGGCGTTCGCTCTCCGGTCCGCCGAGCAGGGCGTGGAAGGGGTTCGGGTACGGCGACCCGTCCGGCAGCGCCGGCAGTGACTGATCGAGGATCGCCTCGATGTCGGACACGCCGTACCAGTCGACGACGGCCCGCACCCCGCTGTCCGCCTCCCGTACGCCCTCCACCCCTTCGAGGCCGGCGCCGTGCGTGTCGGCGCGGACCAGCCCGGCCAGTGCGGCGAGGTGACCGCCGGCCGACTCACCCCAGGCGCCGATCCGTTCGGGGTCGATACCGAGGTCCGCGGCGTGGTGCCGTACATACCGGAGGGCGGCCTTCACGTCGTGCAGCTGGGCGGGGAACGGTGCCTCGAGGCTGTGCCGGTAGTCCACGCCGACCAGGGCCAGACCGGCGCCGAGGACGGCTCCGTGCAGCAGTTCCACCGGCACGGTCGGCGGCGGAAAGCGCCGGTCGCCCTCCAGCCAGCCGCCGCCGTGGATCCACACGACGGCCGGCACGGGTCCGTCCGCGGGCGGCACATGGACGTCCAGCAGGCGCGGCCGATAGCCGGGCGAGGTGGCGTAGGTCAGCCCGTTGAAGTGGCGCACGCCGTCGGTGCCGGTCACGGCGGGGGTCGGGGCGTGGAACGGGGGCGGCGGCCAGCCTGACTCGGGCTGGGCGGCTGCGGGTGAGGTCATGGCGGGGCCTTCCGTCGTCGGCCAAGGCGGTGGGCCGACGGCGCGAGGACGTCGGCGCAGCGAGGATGTTACACGTGTAACTATCGCCTGGCGAGGGCCTCCGGGCCGGGTTCGTGGGTGTCGGCGGCCTTGAGTCGCGAGGCCGTCGCGCCCCATGCCCCGGGTGCCCTCCCTCGCCCCTGTCAGACGACGTGCCGTCCGCCATCCACCGTCAGTACGTCGCCGGTGGTGTACGCGGCCCGGGTCAGATAGGCCACGGCCTCGGCGACGTCCTGCGGCGAACCGACGCTCCGCAGCGGTGTGTTGGCGGTGATCCAGGCGCGGGAGTTCGCCCACACCTCCTCGGCCTCGTCGTACCAGGGCGTCTCGATGAGGCCAGGGGCGACCGCGTTCACCCGGATCTCCGGGCCCAGCTGGGTGGCCAGCAGCCGGGTCAGGTGGTTGAGGGCGGCCTTGCTCACGGCGTACGGGATCGAGCTGCCGAGGGCGCGGGTGGCCGAGACCGAGGAGACATTGACGATCGCGGCGGACTCCGACCTCCTGAGGTACGGGACGGCGGCCGTGGTCAGCTGCCAGACGCCGAAGACATTGACGTCGAAGATGTCCCGCCAGGCGTCCGCGTCGGCCGCGTCCAGATCGTCGAGCGGGATGAAGCGGGTGGTGCCGGCATTGTTGACCAGCACGTCGAGCCGGCCGTACGCCTCGATCGCGGCCGCCACGATCCGCCTGGCGTCCGCCGGGTCGGCGACATCGCCCCGCACATAGACGGCGTGGGGCAGCTCGTCCGCGAGGGCCTTGCCGGCGGCCGTGCTCCGCGCCGAGTTCACGACGATCCGCATCCCGTCCGCCGCCAGCCGCCGGGCCACCGCCGCGCCGATCCCGGACGACGATCCGGTGACCAGTGCCACGCGACTGCCGCTCATGTCCCACCCCGTTGTCGTCGCTTGCCGTGTTGAGATGCGGGCAGCGTAACTTATCGTGATGCGGAATATGAATTTCGTATAGAGAAAAAGTGAGCCACCGCCCGGCCTCAGGACTCGTCGGCCAGCCGTACCCCCAGCCCGACCAGGACCACCCCGGAGGCCTGCTGTGCGTGGCGGCGGCGAGCTGCCTCGGGGCGCAGGCCTTCACGAGGCCGGGACCGCCCGCAGAGCGCACCGCGCCCCTGCCGGCCTGGGCCAGGCCGCCGCTCGCCGTGCTCGGTTCCTCCTGGCTGGGCATCGGCACGGGACTGCTGGTACGGCCCGGCTTCTGGGCCGGGTTCGTGCCTTGGCACACCAACCGCGTGGATGCTCAGGCACTCGGCGTCTGGACGCTGGCCCTCGGCGTGGGAGTCCTCGGATCCCTCGCGGAAGACGACGTGGACCGCACGCGCGCCGCCCTGCTGTCCCTGCCCGGCACGGCCCTCGCCCTCACGGTCGTCCTGGCCGCCCGCACCTCACACGTCCACTGGTCCTCAGGGCCTGGCCTGGGCCTGACTGTCACCCCGCTACAGCAAGCCGACGTTGGTGAGCGGGACGTTCCAGTCGTCGCTCCCCATGGCGCCATGGCCGTCCCGGGACGCAGCCGGTAGCGCGGACAGCAACAGCCCGGCGAGGGCAACGGCCAAGGCGGCGACGACACGACGCTTCACGATTCCTCCTCGACGGCGACACCCCCGACCACCCTGCTCCGAGCCGACCGCCCCGGCCGTCCGGACACACCGCTCGGCCCGCCGATTCAGCCGCTCGGTGGCAGCACCCCGAGACGCAGCACACCCACCCGTGAAAACGTCGGGCGAGCAGGTCCCGGAGCCGGTCGCGGGTCATCGCGGTTCGACTGCTGTGCCGAGGGCTCCGTCATCGCCAGGCAACTCGGTCTGGCCTGACGCGACCACGCCCGGTCCGGGGATTGCCCATGCGACGGCCGAGGCGGAAAGCGGAAGGCGGTCGGCCGGGGGAGGGGTGAACGCTCCCCCGGCCGGCCCGGCATCCCCTAGGGCAGGTCAACCCAGGCTGGGCGGCGTCCAGTCGGCGTGCCGCAGGATCGCCCGCATCGCCACCCGGGACGGGGTGAGCCGCAGCGCTGTGTTGCGCAGAGCGACGGCCGCCGGATGGGAGAGCTGCTGACCCAACCGGCCCGCCTGCCGCGCGGCGCGGGCGACCGCCTGGGAGCGTGGGCGGCGTTCGGCGTCGTAACGGGCCAGTGCCGAGGCGACCGAGGGCTCATGTGCGAGCGCGGCTGCCAGCGTTGCCGCGTCCTCCAGGGCCTGGCAGGCGCCCTGGCCGAGGTTCGGCGTCATGGCGTGCGCCGCGTCGCCGAGGAGCGCCACCCGCCCGGCCGTGAACGACCGCAAGGGAGTGGCCAGTTCATGGATGTCGTGGTGGAGCACGGCCTCCGGCCGGGTGGCGTCCAGGAGTTCGGGGATCGGGTCGTGCCAGCGGCCGAAGCGCCGGCGCAGCATGCCGAGCGGGTCGGCGTGGCGGACGCCGGCCGGTGCGGTGAGCACCGCATGCCACTCGGCCCGGCCGTCGGTGAAGGCGATGTGCCCGAACTCCGCACCCTCGCCCCAGGTCAGCTCGAAGTCGCCGCGCAACCGCAATGGGCGTTCGGTGATGGCCCGCAGCACCGTGGAGCCGGAGTAGACCGGGCCGGGGTGGCCGGGGGAGAGCAGGCCGCGCAGCCGGCTGCCCACTCCGTCGGCCGCGACGACCAGGTCCGCGTCCAGCGCCTCGTCCCCGACCGGCACCCGCACCCGGTCGGGGGCCGTACGGTCCAGTCCGGACACCGTGACGCCGATCCGCAGACACTCGGCCGGCAGGGCCTCGCGCAGCAGTCGGTGCAGGACCGCGCGCCGGATGCCGACGATCGGCGTGCTCAGCGCGCGTTCGAGGGCCACGCCGTCCATCCGGCTCAGCCAGTCGCCCTCGGGGGTGCGGGTACCGCCGCTGTACTGCGGGCGGGCAGCCGCGCGCACCGTCGCTCCGACCCCGAGCGTGTCCAGGGCGCGCAGCCCGTTGGCGTGCAGCGAGATGCCCGCGCCCGCGTCGGCCAGGGTGCCGGCCCGCTCCACCACCCGTACGTCCCAGCCGATCCGGTGCAGCCCGATCGCGGCCGCGAGGCCGCCGATGCCACCCCCGACCACCACCGCCGTACCGCCCATTCCGGTCCCCCTTCGATCTCGGTCCTCGTCGGTCCAGCCGCAGCCGGAGTCCAGCCGCAGTCGTCTTCTACAGATGTAGAAGACCCTACCGCGGGGCTCTACAGGTGTAGAAGTGGGGGGTGTAGAAAGAGGGGGTGTCCACAGATCGACGTACTCTCCTCGCCGACGCGGCCATCGCCGTGCTCGCCGACGCCGGAATGCGGGGGCTGACGCATCGCGCGGTGGACCGGGCGGCGCAACTGCCTCCCGGGACCACCTCCGCATACTTCCGCACCCGCCAAGCCCTGCTCACCGCTCTGGTCCGGCGCCTGGTGGCGCTCGACCAGGCCGAGCTGCAGGAGATCGGGGCCAGGGTGCCCGTGCCGCGGACCGTCGGTGAACTGGTCGCGGGAATCATGGAGTTGGCCGGAGCGCGGCTCACCGGGGACGGCCGGACGCGCTCGCTGGCGCGCTACGCGTGTGCCGTCGAGAGCGCGCGCCATCCGGAGCTGCGCGAGATCCTTGTGCCGCGCGAGAACCTGGGGCGGCGGGTGGTGTGCGACTTCCTCGCCGGGCAGGGAGTCGCCGATGCGACGGAACGTACGGTGACGCTGCTGACCTGTGTGGACGGCCTGGTCTTCGACCGGCTGGTGAACGGCGGAGACGTTCGGGAGGAGGAGGTCCGAGGGCTTGTGACAGCGGCTCTGCGCTGAGCGGTACGACGACGGCGGTGTCGCGCTTTTTCGCGCGCCCCGCATGCGCTGACCATGGCCTGTAGCCCGCCGTTCGCGCACCGTAAGTCCGGGTCGGTATGAATTCCCTTGTGCAGTGGGGCAGTTGAGCAGGAAGGGCGCCGACCCGTCACGGCGGCACCGCGCGCAGGGCCCGCAGCACCGCCCAGACGACCGAGACCAGCGGCACCGCCACCACGGCACCGATCACCCCCGCGATGATGCTGCCCGCGATCACCGACACGGCGACGACGAGCGGGTGCAGCCGTACCGCCCAGCTCATCACCAGCGGATGCAGCACATGGCCCTCCAGCTGGCCGATCACGACGATCAGCGCCAGTACGGCCAGCGCCGTGATCGGGCCGCGCCCGGCCAGGGCGACGACCGTGGCGACGCCGAGCGCGACCGGCGAACCCACCAGCGGCACGAACGCCGCGAAGAACTCCAGCAGCGTCAGCGGCAGCGCGAGCGGCACCCGCAGCACGAGCAGGGCGATGCCGACGAGCACGGCATTGGTGGCGGCCACGATGATGATGCCGCGCGTGTACCCGGCGAAGGCCCGCCAGGCCACCCGCCCCGCGCGGTCCCACGCCGTTCGGGCGCCGCTCGGCAGCAGGTTGTCGCGGATCCAGCCCCACAGGCGCTCGCCGGAATGGATGAAGAACACCGAGGAGAACAGCGCGAGCGCGGCCCCGGTGACCACCTCGACGACCCGGCCCAGCCCGCTGACGGCGCGGCTGAGCAGGCTGGAACGGTGCGTCGAGAGGTAGTGCGTGACCTGGTTCTCCAGCTCGGACAGCCGGCCCGGACTCAGCCGGAACGGCGGCCGTTGCAACCACTCCTCGATACGGTGCACCCCGCCGCGGAACTCACCCGCCAGCCGGGCCGACTCCCCGGCCACCGCGTTGCCCACCAGGGCGAGCAGAGCCAGCAGGAGCAGCAGGCTGCCCACCAGCGCCACGGCGACGCACAACGGCCTCGGCAGGATGCGGTTGAGCAGATCCGTCAGCGGGCGCAGCACGGTGGTGACGATCAGCGCGAGGAAGAGGGCGACGGCGATGAGCTGGAAGCTGCCGAGGACGCTGAAGACGCCGTAGACGACGATCCCGATGAGGATGAGCCGCCAGGCGTAGGCCGCCCCGATGCGCAGCCAGGGCACCACCCGCTCGGCCGCCGGCACCGGCCTGGGGCGCGGAGCGGCCGCGGGCCGCACGGTGTACGCC
>NZ_CM002285.1:8966656-9001057 GCF_000497445.1 Streptomyces roseochromogenus subsp. oscitans DS 12.976
CCACCACCGCTTTCGGCTCCTCTCCGTCACCCTTGATGACGGTCGGTCACATGGGAGAACCGTAAGCGCCCGTCGCGCGAGGGGCGCGCGGAAGGCGCCCGTGCACGGTTTCCCCCGGATGGCGACGTTTCGGCGCGGGCGGAGCGGGCGCCGTTCACGGACCGACGGCGAGACCTACGAGGAGGCAGGCTGTCCCGGCCCACCGCTCGCGCTGTCACCGAGGAACGTGACCGTCTCCGCGAGCGGTGCCCGGCCGATGCGGGCGAACGGCGCCGACCGGTCCTCGAAGCCGATCGACAGGCCCGCGAACAGGACCAGTTCCTCCGGTGGGGCCACCACATCCGCGACCGTGCGGTGGTACACCGACCATGCCATCTGCGCACAGCTGTGCAGCCCCTCGGCACGGAGCAGCAGCATCACCGTCTGCAGATACATCCCGAGGTCGGCCCACTGCGCCGCGCCCATGTCGCGGTCGATGTAGCACAGCAGGAGACACGGGGCGCCGAAACACCGCCAGTTCGCGGCGACGGCCGCCCGGCGGGCCTCCATGTCCTCGCGCCGGATCCCGAGCGCCCCGAAACGCCGGGTGGCCGCAGCCGACCGCCGTTCCCGGTACGGGGACTTCGGCTCCGGCGGATACATCCGGTACTGCCGCTCGTCTCCAGGATCACCGGCCTCGGCGCGCTCGCAGGTGCGCTCCTTCAGCTCGGCGAGCGGGGCGCCGGTGAGCACATAGACGTGCCACGGCTGGAGATTGCCGCCCGAAGGGGAGCGCGTGGCGGCGGCCAGGACGCGCTCCAGCGCCGCACGCGGGACGGATTCGTCCGTGAAGGACCGCACCGCCCGCCGGCTCGCCACTGCCTCGTACACATCCACCCGTACGACCTCCTGGCCGACTCCGTCTTCCGCCGTACTGACGGACTTCCGCTGTACTGACGGAGGCCGGCCCGCGGATGTGACAGCGGTGTCCTCCCCCTGCCGTGACCTGCCCGTGGGCCGGGGCGCAGACCCGCTGTCGGCTTGGGGCCGGTCCGGCGGACCCTGTGGTGTGCCAGACGCGGGGGCCGGCACGCCTTCCCCCACTGCCTCAAGGGCGTGGCGGCACCCCCGGCGATGTCGCCGTCGGTCGCTGCCTCCCTCACGCTCGGCTTCGCTCGTGGCGGTTCAGCCTCATCGCCCCCGCTCACCTGCGCTGATGAGGAGCCGTCGATGTCCTGCGACCTGATGCGCCGGACAGCCCCGACGGCGGGCGGACTGTCACCGTTCCGTCGTCGGGGGCTCGCCCGTGTCGGTGCTCCGGCGGTAGCGCGCGAGCGCCTTGCCGAGTTCGGTCCGCTGCGGTTCCGGGAGCGTCCCGCCCTGGGCGTAGTCCAGGATGTGCTCGGCGACGGTCCGCAGTTTGACGTTGGTGCGCTGGGAGACGTCCCGCAGCGCCCGCCAGGCCTCCTCGGGGGCGATCCGCCCGAGGACGATCACGGCTCCTATGGCCTGGTCGATCACCGCGGGAGGACACGGCGCGCCGCAGCTGCTGGTTCTCGTTCACCAGCCGGTCGTGGGCCGAGGCCAGCTCGGTGACCGAGAGCAGGGTCAGCGGCTGGTGCCGGGAGAGGGCGAAGAAGGCCATGGGGGACCTCTGCGGGTGGAGGGCGTCGCTGCGGCGCCCGCACCGGGCGGGCGGCCGCACACGGAGGGGACACCCGGATTGAACCACCCGGACCCGAGGAATCGAGGTCCCGTCGCGGGGTAGGCGTGGGCAGCGGACCATCGAAGAACCCGGACAGGGACGGATCCACATGCGAGGTGTGCATGGCAGGAGCGGGGCTCGCGGCACCGTTGTGGGACGTGCACAACGGCCAGGGGGTGCGGCAGCTGGCCGAGCTGGGGCTGGCGCTGCTGCTGTCCAGCCTGATCGGCTGGGAGCGGGCCGCCCAGCAGAAGAGCGCCGGGCTGCGCACGCACACGCTGGTCGGCATTGCGAGCGCGCTGATGATGGAGGTGTCCCAGCACGGGTTCACGGCGGTGCTCGGGTTGCAGAACGTCTCCTTCGACCCCTCCCGGGTCGCCGCTCAGATCGTGTCCGGCATCGGTTTCATCGGCGGCGGTCTGATCTTCGTACGACGGGACGCCGTACGGGGCCTGACGACGGCCGCCACCATCTGGCTGACGGCCGCGGTCGGCATGGCCTGCGGCGGCGGGCTGCCCATCCTCGCGCTGGCGGTGACCGCCCTCCACTTCCTCGTGGTGCGCGGCTATCCGCTGTTCACGTCCCGGCTGATCCCCGAGACGGCCGCCACCGGCTTCGAGGCACGGCTGACGTACCGGACCGGGGCGGCCCTGCTCCCGCGCCTGATGGAGACGTGCACCCGGCGCGGCTTCCGGATCGTCCAGGTCAAGGTCGAACGGCTGCCCGGCCGCGCGGACGACGCCGCCCGGGTGCTGCTGGGGCTGGAAGGCGCCGAGGACCCAACGGTGCTGGCTTCGGAGCTGTTCCATGAGGAGGGGGTGCTCGACGTCGAGGTGAGTGCCGCGGCGGACGACGAATAGCGGAGACGGACGAGGGAGACGGACGATTCGGCGCGGCGGTGCTTCACGCCGCCCCGGCCAGGCGCCACGATGCCGTGTCATGGACATTTTGCTCGTCGCCAGTGCGTTCAACAGCCTCTCCCAGCGCGTGTACGCCGAACTGTCGGACCTCGGTCACCGCGTGGACGTCGTCCTCGCCTCACAGGGCGACGACCAGGTCCGGGCCGCCGTACACGAACTGCGGCCGGAACTGGTCATCGCGCCCATGCTGAAGACCGCCCTGCCCGAGGATGTGTGGCGCGAACACACCTGTCTGATCGTGCATCCGGGGCCGCCCGGAGACCGCGGCCCGTCCTCGCTGGACTGGGCCGTGGCCGAGCGGGCACCCCGGTGGGGCGTGACGGTCCTGCAGGCGGAGGCGGCGATGGACGCGGGCGCGATCTGGGCGGCGGAGCCGTTCACCGTGACGCCCGTCGGCAAGAGCGACCTGTACCGCAACGAGGTCTCCGACGCCGCCGTCACCGCCGTCCGCACCGCCGTACGGCGCTATGCCGAAGGCTCCTACAAGCCCCGGCTGCAGACCGACGAGTCGATCGACGTGGTCTGGCGCGACGCCTTCCGGCAGGAGCGCCGGCGTATCGACTGGGCGCGGGACGACACCGAAACGGTCCTGCGTAAACTCCGCGGCGCCGATTCGCAGCCCGGCGTCCGCGACGAAATCCTCGGCCGGGAGGTGTTCCTGCACGGCGGTCACCCCGAGGACCGGCTGCGCGGCCACCCCGGCGAACTTCTCGCCCGGCGGGCGGGTGCGGTCTGCCGGGCCACCCGCGACGGCGCGGTCTGGATCCCGCAACTGCGCCCCCGCAAGAACTCCGGCGACCCCGCGCCCTTCCGCCGCCCGGCCGCCTCCGTGCTCGCCGCCTGGGAGCCCTCCCTCGAACTCCCCGAAGCGCCCGTCCCACTGAACCTGCCCTCCGACCGGCGCACCTGGACCGACATCCGCTACCGGCAGCGCGGTGACGTCGGTTTCCTCGGCTTCTCCTTCCCGGGCGGCGCGATGAGCACCGACCAGTGCCGACGGCTGCTCGCCGCCTACCGGCACGCGCTCTCGCACCCCACCCGGGTCCTCGTGCTCGGCGGGGACCGCGACTTCTTCTCCAACGGCATCCATCTGAACGTCATCGAGGCGGCCCCCGACCCGGCCGAGGAGTCGTGGGTCAACCTCAACGCCATGGACGATCTGGTCGAGGCGGTCCTGCGCACCACCGACCGGCTGGTCGTGGCCGCACTCGCCGGCAACGCGGCGGCCGGCGGCGCCATGCTCGCCCTCGCCGCCGACGAGGTGTGGTGCCGCACCGGCGTCGTCCTCAACCCGCACTACCGGCGAATGGGCCTGTACGGCTCGGAGTTCTGGACGTACACCCTGCCCCGCCGCGTCGGACCGGAGCAGGCCCACCGGCTGACCACCGAGGCCCTGCCCGTCAGCGCCGCGTCCGCCGAACGGCTGGGTCTCGTGGACCGGCTCGTACCGGCCGCGCCCGGCGACTTCCCGGCCGAGACCCAGCGGCTGGCGGCCGAACTCGCCTCCTCCCCCTTCCTGGACGCGCGGATCGCCGCCAAGTCCGCAGCCCGCGCCGCGGCCGAGGGCGAACGCCCGCTCGCCGCGTACCGCGAGGCCGAACTGGCCCGTATGCGCACCCTCTTCTTCGACCCGGAGGCTCCTTACCACGCCCTGCGCTCCGCCTTCGTCCGCAAGGCCCCGTCCGCCTCACCCCGCCCCCTGACCCCGCCCCCAGGAGACCTCCGTTGACGCCGCGTCTGCTGGTGGCCGGCGTCGGCAACATCTTCCTCGCCGACGACGCCTTCGGCCCCGAAGTGATCCGCGCCCTCGACCAGCGCCCGCTGCCGGCCGAGGTATGGGTGCACGACTACGGCATCCGGGGCATGGACCTCGCCTACGACCTGCTCGACGGATACGACACCGCCGTCCTGGTCGACACCGCGCGCCGCGGCCACCACCCCGGCACCCTCTCCCTGATCGAGGCCGAACCGCCCGACGGCACCGTCGTGCCCGAGGCCCACGGCATGGACCCGGCGAAGGTACTGGCCCTGGCCACCCACCTCGGCGATGAGCCGCTGCCCCGCGTTCTCGTCCTGGCCTGCGAGCCCGAGGTGCTGCCCGCCGGCGACGCGGACCTCCTGCCGGGGCTCAGCGCACCGGTCCGGGCAGCCGTCGGCCGGGCCGCGGACGCCCTGCACACGCTGATCCCGGCCCTGCTCTCCGATTCCGCCGCGCCCGCACCCCCGTTGGGCCACCCGATGGAATCCGCGCCCGCGCATCCGGCTGCGCTGCCCGGCACGACGGCCCGCTGAGCGGATGATCGGTGAGGCCCGGGCCTTAGGCCCTGTCGTCACATTCCCGCCTGCCCCGCGACGCCTGGTACGCACCCCCCACTGCGTGGGGACCCCCAGCCGCGTTGCCGAATCGCCCACGTGGCTCCGTCACCAGGGCGCTCCGGCGCCTTGCGATCGCACGGACCAGACGCCGCGGTGCCCGCCCTCCGGGCGGACGGGAATGTGACGACAGGGCCCGGGCAGCGCCCCGGGCCCCACCCCCGCATCCGAGGAGCAGCGCCCATGTGCCGGTCCGACGTCAAGCAGGCCGTCCTGGCCAAGAACGACGACCTGGCCGCGGAGCTGCGCGGCGACCTCGCCCGGCAGGGCGTGACCGTCGTCAACCTGCTGTCCAGCCCCGGCAGCGGCAAGACCGAACTCCTCGGCCGGGTCCTGGCCCGCGCCGTGGAACAGGGCATCCCCGTGGCCGCCCTGACCGCCGACCTGGCCACCGAGAACGACGCCGTACGGCTGGCCCGTTCCGGCGCCCCCGTCCAGCAGCTGCTCACCGACGGACTGTGCCACCTGGAGGCCCGTCAGGTCCGGGCCCGGCTGACCGGCTGGCTGCCGGCGGACACCTCGGTGCTCTTCGTGGAGAACGTCGGCAATCTCGTCTGCCCGGCCGCGTACGACCTCGGCGAGACTCTGAGGGTCGTGCTCATGGCGGTCACCGAGGGCGAGGACAAACCGCTGAAGTACCCGACCGCGTTCGGTTCCGCCCATCTGATCGTGATCACCAAGACCGACCTCGCCGAACCGGCCGGCTTCGACGAGGCCGCCTTCCGGACCAATGTGCACCGGGTCAATCCGGGCGTGCGGATCGTACGGTCCTGTGCCCGCACCGGCTCCGGAGCCGGCACCCTCCTGGACCGTGCCCTGGCCGCCCGGGACGGCACCCTCCACCGGCCGCCCCTCGCGCCGCATCCGCACGGCCACCACCACACCGCCGACGCTCCCGCCGTATGACCGCGCCCGCCACCGGCCTCGTGCGCCGAAGGCTCACCGTGCGGGGAACCGTGCAGGGTGTGGGCTTCCGGCCGTACGTGCACCGGCTCGCCGCAGGCCTCGGCCTGTCCGGGTTCGTCGGCAACACCGGCGACGGCGTGCTCGTCGAGGTCGAGGGCCCGGCGGACGAGGTCGACCGGTTCTGCGCCACGCTGGCCGAACAGCCGCCGCCGCTGGCCACCGTGAGCGGCATCGCCGGTGAGGAGGTGCCCGTCACCGGCGACACCGGACCCTTCGCGATCTGCTCCACCGAGCGGGCCGGGGGCCGCACCCAGCTTCCGCCGGACACCGCGACCTGTGCCGAGTGCCTGCGCGAACTGGCCGATCGAGCCGACCGCCGGCACCGGCACCCGTTCGTCACCTGCACCCACTGCGGCCCGCGCTTCACCATCGCCACCCGGATGCCGTACGACCGCGCGGCCACCACCATGGCCGACTTCCCGATGTGTCCGGCCTGTGCCCGGGAGTACGGCGCCCCCGTCGACCGACGCTTCCACGCCCAGCCCGTCGCCTGCCCCGGGTGCGGGCCGCGGCTCACCCTGATCCCGGCCCTGAGCGGCCTCCGCGCGACAAGGGACGCGAACGCCCTCGCCACGGCGCGGGCGCTGCTGGCCGCCGGCCGGATCGTCGCCGTCAAGGGACTCGGCGGCTACCACCTGGCCTGCGACGCCACCGACGACCGGGCCGTGGCCACCCTGCGCCGCCGCAAGGAACGCGGCGGCAAGGCCTTCGCGGTGATGTGCGCGGACCTCGCCACCGCGGAGCGTCTCGCGGTGCTCTCCGCAGCCGAGCGGGCCGCGCTGACCAGTGCCCGCCGCCCCGTCGTCCTGCTCCGCGGACGCACCCCGGCGGACGGCCCCCGCCTCGCCGGCCAGGTCTGCCCGGGCAGCCCGCACGTGGGCCTGATGCTTCCCTACACCCCGGTCCACACCCTGCTGTTCGGGCTGCCCGGCGATCCGCCCGGCCCGCGCGCGCTGGTGATGACGAGCGGCAACCGCTCCGGCGAGCCCATCGTCACCGACGACGCCGAGGCGCTGACCCGGCTCGCCGGACTGGCCGACGCCTGGCTCACCCACGACCGGCCCATCGCCTCGCCGTGCGACGACTCCCTGCTGCGGGTACGCCCGGACGGCACCGAACAGGTCCTCAGACGCTCCCGCGGCTATGTCCCCCGCCCGCTGCGCCTCCCGGTCCCGGTCCGTCCCACCCTCGCGGTCGGCGGCGACCTGAAGAACGTCCCGTGCCTCGGCGAGGGCGACCTCGCCTGGTTCGGGCCGCACATCGGTGACATGGGCGCGCTGGCCACCCTGCGGGCCGCCGAGCGCGCCGAACGGCACCTGAGCCGTCTGACAGGAGTCGCCCCGGCCCTCGTCGCCGCCGACCGGCACCCGGGCTACCACTCGACGCGCTGGGCCCGGCGCCGCGCCTCGAAGATGCCCTTGCGGCTGGTCCAGCACCACCACGCCCACATCGCCTCCGCGATGGCCGAGCACGGCCTGGACGGCAGCACCCCGGTGATCGGCGTCGCCTTCGACGGCACCGGATACGGCGACGACGCCACCGTGTGGGGCGGTGAGATCCTGCTCGCCGACTACACCGGCTACCGGCGCTTCGCCCACCTCACCCCCGCCCCGCTGCCCGGCGGAGACGCCGGAGTGGCCAACCCCTGCCGGCTGGCGCTGGCCCGGCTGTGGGCGGCCGGTGTGCCCTGGGAACCGGATCTGCCGAGCGTCCAAGCCTGCACGGACAGCGAACGCGCCGTACTGCGACGGCAGTTGGAGCGACAGGTGGCATGTGTGCCGACGTCCAGCATGGGCCGCCTGTTCGACGCGGTGTCGTCCCTGGCCGGTGTGTGTCACCGGGCGGGATACGAGGCGCAGGCGGCGCTGGAACTTCAGGCGGCGGCGCTGGAGGCCAGGGACGTGGACAGCGTGTCGTACCCCTTCGGCCTCAGCGGTGCGGATGTCCTCGCCTGCGACCCCGCACCGATGCTGAGGGCCCTGCTCAAGGACCAGCGGCGCGGCGTCCCCGCTCCGGTCCTGGCGGCCCGCTTCCACCGAGGCGTCGCCGGAGCGGTCGCCGAGATCTGCCGGCGCGCCCGCGCGGGGACCGGTCTGACCACCGTCGCCCTCACCGGAGGCGTCTTCGCCAACGCCCTGCTGGAGGAGGAGACCGCCTCGCTGCTCGCCGGGGCGGGGTTCGCGGTCATCCAGCACTGTGAAGTCCCCCCGAACGACGGAGGGCTGGCGCTCGGTCAGCTCATGGTCGCGGGAACGGCAAACCACCACGAGACGGAGTGACCCATGTGTCTGGCAGTGCCCGGCAAGGTCGTGTCCATCGACCATCGCGCCGACCCCATGACCGGGCTGATCGACTTCGGCGGAGTGCGAAAACAGGCATGCCTGGAGTATCTGCCCGACGTACGGGTGGGGGAGTACGTCATCGTCCACGTCGGCTTCGCGCTGCAGCGCCTGGACGAGGAGTCGGCCCGGGCGTCCCTGGAGTTGTTCGAGCAACTGGGGCTGCTGGAGGAGGAGTTCGGAGACGCCTGGGAGCAGGCGGCGCGGCAGGAGAGCGGGAGTGAGGCCCGGTGAAGTACATCGACGAGTTCAACGACCCTGATCTGGCACGGCGGTTGCTCGACGAGATCCATGCCACGGTCACCCGCCCCTGGGCGCTGATGGAGGTGTGCGGCGGCCAGACCCACACCATCATCCGTCACGGCATCGACCAACTCCTGCCAGATGCAGTGGAGTTGATTCATGGCCCCGGCTGTCCGGTGTGTGTCACGCCGCTCGATGTCATCGACAAGGCCCTGGAGATCGCCGCCCGCCCCGGGGTGATCTTCTGTTCCTTCGGGGACATGCTGCGCGTGCCCGGCACCGACCGCGACCTGTTCCGGGTCAAGGGCGAGGGCGGCGACGTACGCGTGGTGTACTCACCGCTGGACGCGCTCGACCTCGCCCGCAAGAACCCGGACCGCCAGGTCGTGTTCTTCGCCATCGGCTTCGAGACGACCGCCCCCGCCAACGCCATGGCCGTCCACCAGGCCCGGCGGCTCGGACTCGGCAACTTCAGCCTGCTGGTCTCCCATGTCCGGGTCCCACCCGCGATCGAGGCCATCATGACGGCACCGGAGTGCAGGGTCCAGGCCTTCCTCGCCGCCGGGCACGTGTGCAGCGTGATGGGCATCGCCGAGTACCCCGAGCTGGCCGACCGGCACCGCGTACCCGTCGTCGTGACCGGCTTCGAGCCGCTGGACATCCTTGAGGGCATCCGCCGCGCCGTCCGCCAACTGGAGCGCGGCGAGCACCGCGTGGAGAACGCCTACCCGCGTGCCGTACGGGAGCAGGGCAACCCGGCCGCTCTGAGCATGCTGGAGGAGGTCTTCGAGGTCACCGACCGCAACTGGCGCGGTATCGGCCCCATCCCCGCCAGCGGCTGGCGGCTGTCCGAGACCTACCGGGCCTACGACGCCGAGCACCGCTTCGACGTCACCGGGATCCGCACCGAGGAGCCCGCCGTGTGCCGTGCCGGCGAGGTGCTGCAGGGGCTGATCAAGCCGACCGAGTGCGAGGCCTTCGGCACCGCCTGCACCCCGCGCACCCCGCTCGGCGCCACCATGGTCTCCAGCGAGGGCGCCTGCGCGGCCTACCACCTCTACCGTCGGATGCCCGGCGGCCCGGCACAGCGGGGATCCCGCATTCCACGGGAGGAGCTGAACACCGTTGGCTGACACGGCTACCGAAGCGGCCGTCGACCCCGCGAACTGGACCTGCCCCGCACCCCTGCGCGACCAGCCGGTCGTCGTCATGGGCCACGGCGGAGGCGGCGCCCTGTCCGCGGAACTGATCGAGCAGGTCTTCGCCCCCGCCTACGGCAACCCCACCCTGGCCGCCCTCACCGACTCCGCCGTCCTCGACCTCGGCGGCGCCCGGCTGGCCTTCTCCACCGACTCCTACGTCGTACGGCCGCTGTTCTTCCCCGGCGGCAGCCTCGGCGACCTCGCCGTCAACGGCACCGTGAACGACCTGGCGATGAGCGGCGCCCGGCCCGCCTACCTGTCCACGGCCTTCGTCCTGGAAGAAGGTGTGGCCCTGGACGTCGTCGGCCGGGTCGCCCAGGCCATCGGCGCGGCGGCCGAGGCCGCGGGCGTCACCATCGCCACCGGCGACACCAAGGTGGTCGAGTCCGGGCACGGCGACGGCGTCTACGTCACCACCGCGGGCGTCGGCCTGGTGCCCGACGGAGTCGACATCCGCCCGCAGCGCGCCCAGCCGGGTGACGCCGTCCTCGTCAGCGGACCCATCGGGCTGCACGGCGTGGCCGTCATGAGCGTCCGCGAGGGCCTGGAGTTCGGCGTCGAGATCGCCTCCGACACCGCGCCGCTGGCCGGCCTCGTAGCGGCGATGCTGGCGGTCACGAAGGACATCCACGTCCTGCGCGACCCGACCCGGGGCGGGCTCGGCGCGTCCCTGAACGAGATCGCCCGCGCCTCCGGCACCGGAGTCCGGCTGCGCGAACGGGCCGTTCCGGTCCCCGACGAGGTCGCGAACGCCTGCGGTTTCCTCGGCCTGGACCCGCTGTACGTCGCCAACGAGGGCCGGCTCGTCGCCTTCGTACCCCCGCGGCACGCCGAGGCCGTCCTCGCGGCGATGCGCGCCCACCCGCAGGGCGGCGGCGCGGCGATCATCGGGGAGTGCGTCGAGGACCACCCGGGCATGGTGGTGGCCGCCACCGGCCTCGGCGGCACCCGCGTGGTGGACCTGCCGCTCGGGGAGCAGCTGCCCCGCATCTGCTGAGCGGCTGCCCGGCCCCGCCCTCAGGTCGGGGCCGGTGCAGTCACCCTTCGAGGCCCGAGATCTCCAGCTCCCGGCCGCATCGCAGCTCCTGCGAGGGCCGGTCGCAGGCCGGGCACCAGAAGAACGGCGGCATGCCGACCGCGAACTCCTGGGCACACCCGCCGCACCAGGCCCGCGCGGTCACCTGCTCCACGACCAGCCGCGCCCCGGCGAGCGCCGTACCGTCGCGGGCCACCTCGAAGGCGAAGTGCAGCGCGTCCGGCACGACACCGGCCAGCTCCCCGACGCGGACGGTCACGGCGGTCACACGGTCCGTCCCGTCCGCGCGGGCGATTTCCTCGGCCTGTTCCACGATCGCGGTCGCGATCGACAACTCGTGCACCGGCGGCTCACGGGTACCGGCGGGCCGCGCGCAGCCCGCCGGTCATCCGGTAGATGCGCAACTCCCGCATGATGCTGGGGAGTTCCCTGAGGAACACGCCCGCGCAGAGGCTGCCGACGAGGGCGACCTGCGCCACGAGCAGCTGCCGTCCCGACATCCCCGCTCGCGCGGTCCTGCGTCTCCTGCCAAGGTTCATGGCGGTCACTTCCTGCTCTCTCATCCCGGGGAGATGTTCGGCATGTCCTGCACCAGGGCGTCATGCCGTTCGGAGTGGATACCGGTGGAGCGGCGTGCGTCGGACGTGCCGTCCTTGTGGTGTCCGGGCTGATGCTGGTACGGGCCGTGGTTGCCCTGGTGCATTCCGCGCACGTGGGACGGCGTGTCGGGCTTCGCCTGGGGGCGGCCCACTCGGATGCTGCCCATGTCGTTTCTCCTTCCGGGTCTCACGACCGCTCGGTCAGCTCCTTGAAGAACTGTTCTACGGCCGGCCAGACCCGTCCGCCACCGGACAGCCCGCGCCACTCGCGGCGGACCAGGGCGATCATCCGGTAGCAGTCGTCGACCGGCACGATCCAGTGTTCGTCGAGGCCACGCACGGTGTTCACCAGCAGCGCCTCCACGTCGGGTGCCATGGACGCGAGCTGCGGGACTGTGCCGGCCAGCCGCCGCCAGGCCGCCGCGTCCACCTCCCAGCGCATGGCCCCGGCCGGGCTCGGTCCCTGCGCGGTGACCGTGCCGTCGGACCGTGGAACGAAGAACACCAGGCCCACCGGGACGCCCAGCACCCCCGTGTCGACCGGCGGCAGCCGCAGCCGCCGCCGGGGCACCAGCCGGTAGCGGCCCGCCCCGTCGTCGGCGAACAGCACCGAGCAGGGACCGCACACGCACCGCACCCGCGCGGCACCGATGTCGTACAGAT
Organism: Streptomyces roseochromogenus subsp. oscitans DS 12.976; assembly: GCF_000497445.1. Taxonomy (NCBI): domain Bacteria; kingdom Bacillati; phylum Actinomycetota; class Actinomycetes; order Kitasatosporales; family Streptomycetaceae; genus Streptomyces; species Streptomyces roseochromogenus. Next base: position 8,978,682 of record NZ_CM002285.1, read on the forward strand.
GGGCGTGTCCCTCGGCCACCCGGGCGGCGCACAGCTCACAGACCTCGGTCTCGGCCGTCGCCGCCCGCCTGCCCGCGGAGCGGATGACCCGGGCGAGTGCTCCGTCCACGGTCACCGCGCCTTCTGCGGCACGCCCCGGCGCCCGATCGTGCTCAGCGGTACGAACGCCGGTGCCGCCCGGCGTTCGTACGGCACCGTCTCCACCGAGGTCAGCTCGGGAGCGACCGCCAGCACCGCCGCCCGGACCGCCTCGCTCACATCGGAAGAGCCGGCGCCGCACCCGGAACCGCACCCGCCGCCGGAGCTCAGGCGCACCCGCGCCACCCGCCCCTCGACCCCGGCCCACTCCAGGTCACCGCCGGTCCCACGCACCGCGGGCCGCAGCTTCTCGACCGCACGAGCGGCCCGGCGCTCCGGGGACTCCGGGTGGATCCCGTGCAGGACCAGCAGGTGCCCGGCCAGCTCGTCGGCGGCCAGCCGCTCCCGCAGCCGCTCGTCCGCGTGGTCCAGCACCCGGGCGAGCGCCTCGCCGTAGACCTCGGTCAGCAGCCGCACCGCCTCCAGGGCCGGGCCGGGCGTGGCCTCCAGCGCGGCCAGCACCTCGTCGAGCCGGGCGAGCCGCGCCTCCACCGCCGGGTCGGACAGCCGCCCGGCGTCAGCCATGGTTCGCCCCGTACGTGGGCGAGTGCACCGTGGTCAGGGTCTTGCCCTTGCCCATGTACATATGGACCCCGCACGGCAGACAGGGGTCGAAGCTGCGCACGGTGCGCATGATGTCGACGCCCTTGAAGTCGTCCGGCCCGTTCTCCTCGAAGATCGGCTGGCCCTGCACGGCGTCCTCGTAGGGGCCCGGGATGCCGTGGACGTCGCGGGGGCTGGCGTTCCACGGGGTCGGCGGGTACGGGTGGTAGTTGGCGATCTTCTTGTCCCGGATCACCAGGTGGTGGGAGAGGACCCCGCGCACCGCCTCGTGGAAGCCGCAGCCGATCGCCTCGTCCGGCACCTCGAAGTTCTCGTACACCTTTGTGTCGCCGCTCTTGAGCATCCCCGTCGCCTCCTCCAGGAACTGCAGGGCCATGGCGGCGGCGTAGGCGATGAAGTACGGCCGGGCACGGTCGCGTTCGAGGGTGTTGCTCCACTTCGGGATGCGCCACTCCAAGGTCGTCTCCGGCAGCTTCTCGCCCTTGGGCAGGGTGATCCGGATGCCGCCGTCGACGGCCTTGACGTACGGCGTGTCGACCAGGCCGCTCAGCGCGGTCGACCACAGCCGGGCGAGCGGCCCGCCGCCCGTGTCCAGCGCGAGGTGCTCGCCGGTCTGCGGGTGGTGCCAGCGCGGGCTCATCACCCAGCTGTAGTTGCCGTCGAAGTCCCGCTTCTGCGGCACCGGCACCGTGGTCTGGTTCCACGGGTGGCGCATGTCGACGGGGTTGCCGAGCGGGTCGTGGGTGACGAAGGGCTGTTCGTTGACCCAGTCCTCGTAGTAGGAGCTGCCGAGCATGATGCGCAGGCCGAGGTTGATGTCGATCAGGTTGTTGGTGACCAGTTGTCCGTCGACGACGATGCCGGGGGTGACGTACATCGCCTTGCCCCACCGGTCCATGTTCGCGTAGCGGTAGTCGACCACGTCCGGGTTCTGGAAGGCGCCCCAGCAGCCCAGCAGGATACGGCGCTTGCCGACCTCCTCGTAGCCCGGCAGCGCCTCGTAGAAGAAGTCGAAGACGTCGTCGTTCATCGCCACCGCCTTCTTGATGAAGTCGATGACGCGCATGAGGCGGCTGAGGTAGTCGGTGAAGGTGTTCGGCTGCGGCATCGTGCCGACCCCGCCCGGATACATCGTGGACGGGTGCACGTGCCGCCCCTCCATCAGGCAGAACATCTCCCGGGTGATCCGGCTGACCTTCAGCGCCTCCTTGTAGACCTCGCCCTCGAAGGGGTTGAAGGCCTTCATGATGTCGGCGATGGTCCGGTAGCCGTGGACGTCGCCGCGGGGCGCGTCCGTGCGTTCGGCGCGGGTCAGGACACCGGGGTTGGTGGCCTTGACCATCGCCTCGCAGAAGTCCACGAAGACCAGGTTGTCCTGGAAGATCGTGTGGTCGAAGATGTACTCCGCCGCCTCGCCGAGGTTCGTGATGTGCTCGGCCAGCTTCGGCGGCTTCACGCCGTACGCCATCTGCTGGGCGTAGTTGGAGCAGGTGGTGTGGTTGTCGCCGCAGATACCGCAGATCCGCGAGGTGATGAACCCGGCGTCACGCGGGTCCTTGCCCTTCATGAACACCGAATAGCCGCGGAACAGCGACGAGGTGCTGTGACACTCCACGACTTCCCGGTTGGCGAAGTCGATCTTCGTGTAGATACCGAGATTGCCGATGATCCGGGTGATCGGATCCCAGGACATGTCGACGATCTGGGCGGGCTTGCGTTTGGTGGACCGGGAGTCGGTGGTCGTCATCTGCGGTACTGCCCCTCGCTGTTCGGGTCGGGCGGATCGATGGCGGGACGGGGTGGGCCGGCGTCAGGCGCGCCAGTGCGGGTCGTAACCGCTGGTGAGCTTGCGCTTGTTGTGGCGCCACTTGGGCTCGTGGTTCACCATGTCGTTGGTCAGGCCGCGCAGCCGGCGGACGACGGCTCCGTACGGCTTGACGAGCATGGTCGACAGGGTGCCGCCCGGGGGTTCGTCCATGAACGGCATGAAGGCGTCGGGGAAGCTCGGCATCGTACAGCCGATGCAGATGCCGCCGACGTTCGGGCAGCCGCCGACGCCGGCCATCCAGCCGCGCTTGGGCACGTTGCAGTTGACGACCGGACCCCAGCAGCCCACCTTCACCTGGCACTTGGGGGAGTTGTAGTCCTTCGCGAAGTCGGCCTGCTCGTAGTACGCGGCCCGGTCGCAGCCCTCGTGGACGGTCTTCCCGAACAGCCACTGCGGACGCAGCATGTGGTCCAGCGGCGGCGGGGGAGCGGCACCGGCCGCGTGCTGCAGCACCCAGACCAGCGTCTCCATGAAGTTCTCCGGCTGGATCGGACACCCGGGCACGTTGACCACCGGCAGCCCCGAGCGCGCCTTGAACTCCCAGCCCAGGTAGTCCGCGAGGCCCATGCAGCCGGTCGGGTTGCCGGCCATGGCGTGGATGCCGCCGAACGTCGCACAGGTCCCGGCGGCCACCACCGCCCAGGCACGGGGCGCGAGTTGGTCGATCCACGAGTTCAGGGTCTGCGGCTCGCCGGTCTCGGGGTCGTTGCCGAACGACGTCCAGTAGCCGTCGCCCTGGATGATGTTCTGGTTCGGGATCGAGCCCTCGATCACCAGGATGAACGGCTCCAGCTCGCCGCGGGCCGCCGCCCGGTACGGGGCCAGGAAGTCCTCGCCGCCCAGACTGGGCGAGAGCACCTTGTTGACGAGGTTCACCTTCGGCAGGCCCGGGATGAGGCCGAGGACCACGTCCTCGATGGACGGCTGTCCCGCGGCGGTCAGCGACACGGTGTCGCCGTCGCAGCTCATGCCCTCCGAGATCCAGAGGATGGTGATCTCGTCGAAGCCGTTCGATGCCTTGGCTTCGGTGGTACCGCTCTGTGTGGTCATGTCTGCGGCCTCCGTCGCAGTCGGTCATGGGCCGGGCCGGCGGGAGCCGGCGGGCCCGGGGGCGCGAGGGGTTCGACCTCGTCGGGCCGGAAATAGTGGAAACGGCCGTACCAGCCGTGCAGTTCGGCGGCGGGATCGTCGTCGACCGTGACGGCCAGCCGCACACTGCCGTCGACGTCGTGGAAGACCGCGGCGACCGTCGCGGTCCGCCCGTCGAGGAACATGTCCTGGGCGTCGGCACCGCGCAGGTGCGGGCGCAGCCGCACCGGACTGCCGGCGCCGACGGACACCCCGGCCACGAGCACCGTGCCGGTCGTCGGGGACAACCCGTCGTCGCCGCCCTCCTGCCACCAGGCGGGCCTGGCGTTCTCGCGTGGCGCGGCGGGCGTCAGGGAACGGATCGCGCCGTGCAACCGCTCGAAGACCTCCCGGGGCATCGTGTCGACCCGGTCGACGATCCGCGCGGCCCGCGGATCGGTGGCCCGGGCCTCCGCCTTCTCCTCGTCGGTCAGCAGCATCGTGCGCAGCGTGAGGATCTCGTCGATCTCCGCCGCGTCATGCAGATCGCCCGGACTCTCCGGCGCCACCTGCGGCCGGTCCGGCAGGATGATCGGCGCGGAGAGCATGACGGAGCCCGTCGCGCGCTCCTCGGGTGCGCCGCCGAGAACGGGGAACGTGAACGCGTTCCGGCAGCCCCGCGCGTGCCGCGCCAGTTCCCCGGGAGGGTCGATCAGGGACACGAACTCCACGCCGTCCCCGCCGACGAGGGTGTGCGTGGCGATCAGCGCCTGCCGCAGCGCCTCGTCCCGGGGGGCCTGCGGGTCCGTCGACTCGCCGGTGTTCTCGGTGCGCACCCGGAGCCGGTACAGGTCCGGCGCGAGCGGCTCCGCCACGACCGTCGTAGCGGCCCGCACCTCCCGGCGCCGTCGGACCGTCCGCCCCGCGCCGTCCGGCAACGGCTCGGACTCGGCACCCGCGTCCGCGCCCACCGGGGCGGTGCGACCGCCGCGCACCAGCTCCGCCAGCGACAGCACCAGCCCGGCCTCGCGCGGCACCGCCTCCTCGAACGACAGGTGCGTGGTGCCGTCGGCCGTCCGCAAGGACTCGACCGGGTGGAACCGACCGACCTCGTCGACCGCCTCGACCCGCTTGTCCTGCATCTGCAGATACCGCACCCGCACCCGTACGACCGCATCCGCGCGAGAGGCCCGGAACAGGCACTCGGTCCGCTGGTACCAGGAATCCGCGGAGCCGGAGATCCCCGGCGTCACCGGCCCGTCCCGCTCCACCCAGTCGCGTGGCAGCAGCACACCGAACTGCCAGCGGACCCGGTTCTTCGGCGAGGACCGGCGGTACGGATAGAGCAGGTACCCCTCGTAGAGCACCGCGTCCGCGACCGCACCGACCTGCTCGAAGACGCGGTACGGCACGCCGCCGCCGTCCTTGTCCAGCACGGCGGCCGGCGCAGCGCCGCCCTCGCCGGCTCCACCCGACATCCAGCCTCCTCGTCACCGGCCCCCGCGCACACTCCTTCCACCACCGTCACACCCGTCACAGCCCCTCGCTCCTCCGGCGCACCCCGATTGGGCCGGGCAGGGGACGGCGAGCCCGTTTCGCGCGCTCCGGGTGCCACCCCCGGTGCTTCGAAGCACCGCCCGGAGCCGCCTTCCCCGCCACCGCAGGCGTGGGAACGTGGTCCGGGTCCGCGCAGGCAGCCGAGGAAGAGGAACCGGACATGTTCGACGCCCTGAAGAACCTGAAGGACAAGGCCGAGGACATCGCCGAGGAGCACGGAGACAAGATCGCCGACGGCCTGGAGAAGGTCGGTGACTTCATCGACGAGCGGACCGAGGGCAAGCACAGTCGACGAAGTCCTAGGCCACCGGATTGCCGTCGTCGGCCGGTGACCAGGCGACACCCACCCGTGTCGGGCTCACTCCCGTGACCGGGCGGTGGACCACACCGGGGCGGGAGTAGAACCGCGCGGCGGATTCCGGCGCGAGGGCGATGCCGTATCCGTGGGCGATGGCGCTCAGCCAGTCGTCGGGTTGTCCGGTGACCGCGCCGACACGGACCGGGCGGCCCCCAGGGCCTGTCCGGCGGATCCTGTCGCGGACGCGGGGGCTGGCACGCCCTCCCCCCACTGCCTCAAGGGCGTGGGGGCACCCCCAGCGGCGTTGTCGTCGGTCGCCGACGCTCCCCCACGCTCGGCTTCGCTCACGCGGAGGCACCGCCACCGTCGACTCCCTCCTCCGCCTTGCAGCTGGACGCACCAGCCCCCGCTCACCCGCGCTGATGAGGCGACGTCACTGTCCCGCGACCTTGACCCGCCGGACAGGCCCTCGCGCTAGCCGGTGGCAAGCCAGTGGTCGCGCCAGGCACCCGTCTCCTCGGGCGCGGCGACAAACGGCTCGTCCCACAGTTCGCGGAAGGCGATCTCGGCGCGTCCCGCGAGCGGATGCCCGCTCGGCAGCGCCACCCGGCGGGCCTCGCTGAACAGCACCTCGACCCGCAGTGCGGCCCGCCCCGGGAAGGGCAGCCGCAGCAGCGCCGCGTCCACGTCACCGTCGGCCAGCCCCGTGCTCGGGTTCGACCAGGCCGCCTGCCCCAGTTCGGCACGCCACCCGGGCCGCCGCCGGGCGAACTCGGCGACGATCTCCCGCGTCGCCTCGTCGGCCGCGCTCGCCACGAACCCCACGCGTAGCACCCGTGCGCCCCGCCGCCCGGTGGCCTTCGTGGTGCGCGGGGCGTCGTCCCAGGCGGCGAGGACCTCCGGGGCCCGGCGCGCGAGTTCACGACCCGCGTCCGTCAGCGCCATGCCGGTGCGCGAGCGGTCGAAGAGCTGTACGCCGAGCTGGGTCTCCCAAATGCCGGATCTGCTTGGTCAGAGCCGGCTGCGACACGAACGCACGGTCGGCGGCGCGGGTGAGGCTGCCGTCCTCGGCGACGGCGAGGGAGGAACGCAGCAGACGCGTGTCGACATCCAGTCCCACAGGTTACAGACGCTGGTATTGGACGTCGCGCCGGCCGTGCGGTGAGGCTGGAGGCACTCCGGAGTCAGGGACTTGGAACCACGCCTTTCGTGAAAGGTCTGCCGTCATGGAACTCGCCTATGTGACCGTCACCTGCGCCGCCGTCCTGGCCAACGCGGGCATCGCGGCGGCCGACCTCGTCAAGGCGCCGTTCGTGCTCGCCAACTCCGCCGAGGTCGGCGTGGCACCTGCCTGGCTGCCCTCGCTGGCACTGCTGAAGGCGGCCGGAGCGGCCGGTCTGCTCCTCGGTCTGTTCGGCGTACGGCCGCTGGGGATCGCGGCCGGCGTCGGGCTGGTGCTGTTCTACCTGGGGGCGATGGCCGCTCATGTGCGGGCGCGGGTGTTCCACAACATCGCGTTCCCGGGCTCCTTCCTCGCGCTGGCCGCGGGCGCCCTGGCCATGGCGGCGATCCGGTGACCGGAGGCAGCGGCGATCCGGTGACCGGAGTTTCAGGTCCTGAGCCCGCTCACGGAAGGCGCTCCAGCGCGACCAGCGCCGCGTCGTCGTCGAGGTCGCGGCGCACGTGCCGCAGCAGATCGCGGCGCAGGGCCGCCACCATCGCGTCCAGCGGGCGTCCGGCGTGCGCGTGCACATGGGCGGCCAGGTCGTGGAAGCGGCCCCGGCGGTCCCGGGCCTCGATGAACCCGTCGGTGTACAGCACGAGCCGGTCGCCCGGACCGAACGGCACGGTCTGGGCGACCGGCCGTGCGGCCAGCAGATCGCCCAGGCCTAGCGGTGCGCCGGGCTGATCCGGCTCGTAGGCCCGTACCTCGCCCGCGTGGACGGCGTACGGCTCGGGGTGGCCGCAGTGCACCAGGCGGGCCACGGCCTCGCCGGGCGGGAACTCCACCAGGAGTGCCGTGGCGAACCGCTCCGTGAACAGGGCGCCCGTGCCACGGCCGCCGGGGCTGTCCGTGTCCGGGTCACTGTCGAGCGCGGCGATGTGCCGACGGGCCCGTTCGTCGAGTTGCTCCGCCACCCTCGTCAACGAGGGCTCCCGGTACGCCAGGTCGCGGAACGCGCCGAGCAGGGCCGCCGAGGCGCCGACCGCCTCGAGTCCCTTGCCGCGTACGTCGCCGATCACCATCCGCGTGCCGTACGGCGTGCGCACCGCCTCGTAGAAGTCGCCGCCGATCCGCGCCTCCGACTCGGCCGGCAGATACACACCACTCAGCGCGAGCGAGCCGATCCGCTGGGGGAGGGGGTGCATCAGGGCGCACTGCGCGGTCTCGGCGACGGAGCGGATCCGGTGCAGCTGCCGTTCCCGGCGCTGTCGCAGGGAGCACGCGGCCAGCGAGGTGACTCCGACCACGAACAGGCTGCCCAGGGCGACGTTCGTGTCCGGATGCCCCCAGCCGCCGGCGTCCCACTGGAGCAGCCCCGTGATCACCAGAACGGCGAGGGCGAGCACCGCCGTCGCCCACCATGGCAGCAGTACGGCGGCCAGCACCGGGACGGCGGCCAGCACCGGTGAGACATGCAGCCAGTCCGGGGTGATCAGGTCGGTGAGCGCGACGACCACCACGAGCAGCGCGGGAGCCGCGGCCACGAGCGTGCGGGAGCCGGTGCGGCGGTTCCAGGGCGCCGCAGGCCCTCCCATCGGCTTGCGGCGCGCGGGTGCGGCGGCGTGTCCGGTGGTGGATTCCTGAAGGTCAGTGGTGTGAGAGGTCATCGTCGTATGGAGGGCCGTAGCGGGTCGAGGAGCCGGTGGGATCGCGTGGGCGCGGTGGGCGCGGGCGCCGAGAGGCAGGTCAGGGCCGACTCCAGGGGGCGCAGCAGACGCTGGTCCGGGGCGGTTTTGCCCGGGGTGGTGCGGCCGGGGGCCTCGAGCCGGGCGAGGGCCTGCCGTGCGGCGGGCAGGGCCGGGTGCGGGCGGCCGCCGCGGCAGGAGTAGGCGCACAGGGCGGTCGTGCGCAGCAGGCGGGCGTACGGCTGCGTGAACGCGGAGCCGGGCCGGGAGGTCTCGGCCGCATCGGGGTGGCTGTCGAGGAGCCGGCCCGTCGCGCTCACCTGCCCGGCGACGTCGCCCAGCGTGCGCAGCACCCGGTGGTCCAGGCGCGAGCGGCGGCGCCGGGCGGTCGGCCGGAGGTTCCAGCGCATGCTCTCGTGCGCTTCGTCCATGGCGGTTCTGGCGCGGGTCAGTGCCGTGCCGAGGTCGTCCTCCCAGGCCGGGCCGAGGATCTTGCGCGGCTGCTCGTGCCGTAGAACCGCGTCGGCCAGGCCGTCGAGGTGCCGGGCGATCAGCAGCCGCAGGTCCTCCAGCGCCCGCTCGGCGGACCGCGCCCGCACGGTGGGAAACAGCAGCACGCTGCACGCCAGCCCGAAGGCGATGCCCAGCACGATCTCCGCGAGGTGCGTGGCCAGCTCACCGGGGTGGCGGCCACGGACCAGGGCGAAGGTGATCAGGGCGGTCGTCGGGACGTGCAGGCCGTAGTGGCCGAGGAATCCGTGCCGGGCCAGCAGCACGGAGGCGAAGACGACGACGGCCAGTCCCACCATGCCGGGCTCGGCGAACAGCGCGCCGGGTATGGCGACGAGAACGCCGAGCAGACATCCGGCGGCGTACCGGGTGGCGGCGGAGACCGTGGCCACCACCGTCGTCTCGACGATCAGCACGGCCGCGACGGCGCCCGCGTAGGGGTCGTCGACGTGCAGCAGCATCGCGCAGGTCTGCCAGGTCAGCCCGGCCGCCACCGTGGCACGCGCGGCCTCGGCACCGCCGGCCTGTTTGATCCGTGCCAGGAGAGCGGGCAGTCGTGCGCCGTGCATGTCTCGTTCGTCCCCTTCCGCGGCAGATCCCTTTGGCGAGCAAGACCGCCAAGGATAAACGGACAAACGGGTTATACGGCAAATAAGGAATATGTATGGATGCCGCTGCCCGCGCCCACATGCAGCCTGTTCAAGCATCAACAAGCGGGCCGGTCGTGGAGTTCCAACTTGTCTGGTCAAGTTTGGTCGTGGTTCTTCCGCGCGACAGCGTCGGCCGCTACTCATGTCCCGTTCGTTGTGCACAGTCAGGCCGTGGGGCCCCCGGCCCTCCACGGCATCCTCACCAACGGGACGAGGTACCACGTATGCGACTGCGCTGGAGATCCCTCGGCGGGCTGCTCGCCCTCCACGGCGCGCTGATCGTCGCCGCTCCCGCCCCCGCCCAGGCGGCTGGCAACAGCGGCAACCTCATCGTCAACGGCGATGCGGAGAGCGGCGGTTACTGCACCAGTGACTGGGCGGCCGCCACCACGGTGCCCGGCTGGACCACCGAAGCCGGCGGCCCGAACGTCATGTGCCACTCCGTCGCCTCCTTCGGGCTGCCCAGCGACGGCAAGACGCCCGGCAAGGCCTTCTTCGCGCCCGGCAACTTCGGCGACGGCGCGATGACCCAGACCGTGGACGTCTCCTCCGCGGCCACGGCCATCGACGGCGGCGGAGTGCACTACGACCTCTCAGGCTGGCTCGGCGGCTGGACCACGTACAGCGGCCATGTCGCGGTGAGCCTGCACTTCCACGACGGCGGCGGCCACCCCGTCGGCGCCACCGCCGAACTGCCCACCGTGTCCGCGAGCGACAGGGGCCAGGCCACCAAGTTCCTCTCGCGCAGCGCCACCGGCGCGGTCCCGGCCGGCACCAGGTCCATCCAGGTCGAGGTGCAGTTCCTGTCGACGAGCAGCGAGACGGGCTACCTCGACAACCTCTCCCTGACGCTGGACACCCCGGTCGCCGCACCTGCCCCGCTCACCCCGCCCGCCTCCAAGGTCCCGGGCTACGACCACGTGTTCATGGTCATGATGGAGAACACCGACTACTCCCAGGTCATGAACGACCCGGCGGACACGCCGTACATGCACAGCCTCATGGGCCAGGGCGCCACGCTCACCGACTTCCACGGCGTCTACCACCCGAGCGACGAGAACTACCTCGCCATCGCGGGCGGTGACACCTACACCAAGGGCGCCACGTACTTCCCGAACATCAACTCCCCGGAGCGCAACCTCGGCGACACCATCGAGGACGCCGGCAAGACCTGGAAGGCGTACGAGCAGGGCATGGGCACGCCCTGCAACACCAAGAACAACAACGACAGTTACTACGAGCCCGACGACGCGCCCTTCATCAACTACACCGACATCAGCGGCAACGCCTCCCGCTGCGCGGCCCACCTGTTCGACACCACACAGCTCACCAGCGACCTGAAGTCCGCGGCCACCACCCCGGACTTCTCCTGGATCGCCGCCGACGACTACTACGACGGCGAGGCCTCCGGAAACGGCAACGCCACCAGCCTCAAGACGCAGGACGGCTGGCTGAAGCAGACCCTCGCCCCGGTCCTGTCCTCCCCGGCCTGGACCCAGCAGCGCTCGCTGCTCGTCCTCACCTGGGACGAGAGCTCCGGCGAGGCGTACAACCACATAGCCACCACGGTCGTCGGCTCCCAGGGAACCGTCCCGGCCGGCACCAGCAGCCCGGCCCACTACGACCACTACGGCATCGGCCGCACCATCGAGGACGCTCTCGGCCTGCCCGGCCTCACGGCCAACGACACCTACGCGACCCCGCTCAACGACGCGTTCGCCCCGTCCACCGCGACCCAGCCGACGCTCACCGGCGACCTCAACGCGGTCGCGGAAGGCGGCAACGTCACCTTCCGCTACTCGGTGCCGTCGGCGGTCCAGGTGAGCGCCAAGAACTGGATCGGCATCTACCCGGCGGGCGTCACCCCCGGCAAGCAGTCCTCGCTCACCTGGTCCTACGCCCCGAACGCCAGCGGAGCCCTCACCTTCCCGACCGGGAAGCTGAACGGTGCGGGGACGTACGACGTGTACTACCTCGCCAATGACGGTTACTCGGTCCTGGCCGGACCGTTCTCCCTGACCGTCGGCTGACCGTCCTGCGAAGGACACCGGGACCACGCGCCGCCGCCCGGCGGAACAGCCCACGGACTCTCACCCCGTGGCCTGCTGATTCCTCCGTCATATCCAGGAGGCCGGCGCGTGGGCCCGGTGCTCGGGCTGAAGCCGTCACCCGGCGCTCTTTGCTCACAGGCCCAGGGCGATGGCCACGCGGGTCAGCTCGGCCGTGTTGGTGATGTTGAGCTTGGCCCGGATCCGGCGGAGGTAGGCGTCCACGGTGTGGGTGGACAGCCCCATGTGGCGGGCGGTCTGGAGATATGTGCGGCCGGCGGCGATGTGCCGGAGCGTCTCCCGCTCGCGCGGAGCCAGCGCGGGGGCGGGGGCCTCGGTGTGCGGCGTGGCGAGAGTGGCGCTCATGGTGCTGTCCTCCGGCGAGGTATCTGACCGTTTAGGGCGTTTTGCCCTTGTTGCTCCAGATTGCTTGCCGGACGTCATGGCGCTGTCCGTCGACTGTCACAGGCGTGTCACAGGGAACGGACCATGGTTTACCGGAGATGATGTACGGGACGTGGTCTACACCACTCCTGGTCCGGGCCCGGCGAGACCGGCCCGATGGGCGCACAGGGCCGCCTGGACACGGTTTTCCAGGCCCAGCCGGGTCAGGATGCGGTTGACCCGGCTCTTCACGGTCGCCTCGCTGAGCCCCAGATCCGCGGCGATCTGTGCGTTGGACAGCCCCCGCGCGACCAGTACGAGGACCTGGATCTCGCGCTCGGTGAGCGCGCCGGTCTCCGGATCCGGGGCCGGTGCGGGGGAGAGGAGGGAGGGTGGCAGCGCGGTGACGGTGTCGATCAGCCGCCGGGTGATGCCAGGGGCGAGCACGGACTCGCCGTCGGCCGCGGCGCGGAGGGCCTCGGCGAGCTGGTCGGGCCGGCTGTTCTTCAGCAGGAAGCCGACGGCCCCGGCGCGCAGCGCCGCGTGCACGTACTCGTCCAGGTCGAAGGTGGTCAGCACCAGCACCCGTGGTACCGGCCCCGGGCCGGGCCAGTCCCGGACGATCCGCCGGGTCGCCTCGACGCCGGTCGTGCCCGGCATCCGTACGTCCATCAGCACCACGTCCGGCCGCAGCGCCACAGCCTGGGTCACGGCCTGGTCACCGTCGGCCGCCTCGCCGACGACCGCCAGACCCTCCCGGCGGCCGATGACCAGCCGCAGCGCGGTCCGCACGATCTCCTGGTCGTCCACGACGACCACGCGTACGGTCATCCGTCCCCCTGAGCCGATCCCGGATCCCGCGCGTACAGAACCGCGCGCAGGCGCCAGCCGCCGTCCTGATGTGGCCCGGCGTGCAGTTCCCCGTCGAAGGCCGCCACGCGTTCCCGCATGCCGACGAGCCCGCGCCCGGCGCCGGGCACCGGCCGGTGGCCCGGGGCCGGTGCGTCGTTCTCCACCTCGATCGTGAGGCGCGCCTCGTCCCCGCGTACGGCGATCCGCACACCGACCGGACCGGCGTGCTTGACCACGTTGGTCAGCGCCTCCTGGACGACCCGGTAGGCCGAGACCTGCATCCCGGCCGGGAGCGCGTTCCCGGCGCGTGCCTCGGTGACACGGCTGACCCGGCACCCCGCCGCCGTCGCGACACCGACGAGCAGGTCGAGGTGGTCCAGGGACGGCTCGGGCGCGAGTGCGCGTTCGTCGAAGGACAGCAAGCCGAGCAGCCGCCGCATCTCGGTGAGCGCCGTGTCGGCGGTCCGCGCGATGAGGCCGACACCGTGTGCGGCCTCGCCCGCATCGGGCGCATCGGAGGTCAGTACGTCCTCGGCGGCGCGTGCCTGGAGGGCGATGGCGCTGACGTGGTGGGCGACGACGTCGTGCAGGTCGCGGGCGATGCGGGCCCGCTCCGTCAGCACGGCCTGCCGGGCGTTGAGCTCCTGTTCGGCCGCGAGCCGCCGGTTGAGTTCGCGCAGCCGTTCCGCGTCGGCGCCGATCCTGCGCCGTCCGTACCCCAGCAGCCAGGCCACGGCGAAGAAGAACACGAACGTCGTGACGCTGAGCGGCTCCAGCGAGCCGGGACGGGGCGGCTCCCAGTGCCCGGTCAGGGCGTCCGTGACGGCGGTGGTGGCAAGGCAGAGGAGGGTGAGCGGCCCGCTCGCCGGCGCCGGTGCGCACCGGGCCACGGCGTACACGCCGATCATCAGCAGGAACGGCCGGGGACCTTCCCGTGGATCGGGCCGAGTGCCTGGAAGAGGACGTAGAGCACGGTCATCGCGACGAGGGCGGTCCGCGGACGCGTCCGGCGCCACAGCAGCGGCACGGTCTGCGCGCCCCGCAGTGCCACACCCCAGCCGGGCGGCCGCGGTGTCCGGTCCAGCACCGTGACCACGTCGAGCAGGGTGAGACCGCCGACCCACAGCGCGTCCGTCAGGCGTGGTCGGCCGGCGAGCCGGCGCTGTGCGGCTAGGGGCAGGGTGTTCACCTGGGCGCTCATGTCGGTTCGTCAGGCTAGACGACACCGAGGGCCGGGCGGATCCGCCGCTGGGCGCGCATCGAAAGATGCGTCACCGCACCGAGGATCGGCACCGGGCCCGAGGCGCGGCCGGCGCCCGCCGCCCTAGCGTCCCGAGCATGACGAACACAGCCGTACCTGCCCCGACCCACCCGACGGCACAACCGCCCGCGCCGCCGGCGCCGGCCCACCGGCACACGTGGCTCCTCCTGCCGCTCGGCACCGGGACGATGCTCTTCGCGGTCGGCGGCCGGTGGGACATCGCGGTCGCCGCCTGGATCTTCCCCGTCCTGCTCCTGCGCTTCACCCGGCTGAGCCGCGCCTGGTCCGGAGCGCTGTGGATCTGGCTGGCGCACCTCGGGGCCGCCGTCTTCTGGGTCCAGGAGTCGGCGATCGGCTTCAACGCCCTGGTGTTCGCCGGCGCCCTCGCCCTGGCCGCCGTACAGACGCTGCCCTTCCTGGCCGACAGGCTGCTGGCGCACCGGCTGCGACCGGCGCCGGCCGCCCTGGTCTTCCCGGCCGGTGTCGCCGCCGCCGAGTTCCTGATCACCGTGGTGTCTCCGTTCGGCACGGCCTACGGCTCCCTGGCCGTCACCCAGCACGCGGACCTGCCCCTCCTCCAGGTCGTGTCGGTCACCGGCCCCTGGGGCATCGGCTTCCTCATCGGCTATGTCGCGAGCACGGTCAACCGTGTCTGGGACCGCCCCTCCTGGCGCGGTGGCCTCGTCTGCCTCGCCGTCCTGCTGAGCGTCCTGGTCGCCGGCGGTGCCCGGCTCGTCTTCTTCCCGCCCCAGAGCACGACCGTACGGATCGCCGGCGTCAGCCCGTCCCGCACCGTGACCGAGCGGCTGCGGACCACGCTCGACCGGTACACCGACGGCCAGGGCGGCGTCGCCGCAGCGCCCGTCGCGGCGGTGCGGCCCGCGATGACGGCCGTCGAGGACGACCTGCTGGCCTCGACCCGCCGTGAGGCCGCCGCCGGCGCGAAGATCGTGATCTGGCCCGAGAACGCCGTCAGGACCCAGGAGTCGCAGGAACCCGCCGCCATCGCCGCAGCCCGGGCCCAGGCCCGTCGTTCGGGCATCTACCTGGAGATCGGAGTCCGCGTCTACAGCACCACCGCACCCGCCTACGGCCGGGACGAGGCGCTCCTCATCGACCCCCGCGGCACGGTCCTGTGGACCTACCAGAAGGCCCACCCCGTCCCCGGTTCGGAGCGGTACACGCCCGGCGACGGCCAGGTGCCGGTCGTCCGCACCCCGTACGGCCGGCTCGCCGACGTCATCTGCTACGACGCGGACTTCCCGGCCCTGATGCGGACCCGGGCCGACATCATGCTCGTGCCCGCGCACGACTGGAAGGAGTACGGCGGGGCGCACACCGCCAAGGCGGCCCTGGCCGCCGTCGAGGGCGGCTACTCCCTGATCCGTCAGGACGCGGAGGGCGTCTCGGCGGCGTACGACGACGAAGGCCGCGTGCTCGCCACCGCCGACTACTTCGCGACCGGTCAGCAGACCACGGCCGCCTACGTGCCCGTGCGGGGCGGCACCACGGTCTACGACCGCGTCGGCGACACCTCCGCCTGGCTCTGTCTGGGAGCTCTGGCGGCGATCACCGTCACCGCCCTGGTCCGACCCCGCCGGTGACCGCGGCGCAGGCCCACGCGGCGGCCTGGCGTGCCGTCCGCTCCACCAGGCAGACCCCTTCGCTCATCGAGGCACTCCCGTTCGACAGGACCGCGACACCGGAGGCGGTGCGCTGCAGCCGGCCGTTCTTCAGGGCGGGGAACCGGAGGCGCCGGCGGCCGTGTTGTCGCTGCGCTGGATCACCTGACGCCACTGACATCACCGACGCCACCAATGGGGCGCATTGCGCCGTGCGGCTTGGTTGTGCGGCGGCGTGTACGCGCGGCCGGATCCGGTGCCTCGCCTATCGTCGGCCAGACACCGACATCCGGAGTGATAATGGAAAAAACGGATGAAATGGTTGGCGCGGCCCGAAGTGTGGCGGCCGCGCCCGTCGGTTCGCCGCCCGTACGCCGTCTCCGGCCGTGGCCGCTCGTCGCCGCCCTCGCGCTCACGGCCGGCGCGGCGGCCGTCCTCCTCCTCGCCGGCACGCGGTGGCTGAACGAGTCGGCCGTCCAGGCCTGGCGCACCGTCTGTCTGGCCATCACCGTCCAAGCGCTCCCCTTCCTGCTGCTCGGCACCGCTCTGTCCGGCGCCATCAACGCCTTCGTGCCGGCTGAGCTGTTCACGAAGATCCTGCCGAAGCGAGCCGCCCTCGCCGTGCCGGTCGCCGGCGTCGCGGGAGCGGTGCTGCCGGGCTGCGAGTGCGCCTCGGTCCCGGTCGCCAACAGCCTCATCCGACGGGGCGTCACCCCGGCTGCCGCCTTCGCCTTCCTGCTCTCCGCGCCCGCCATCAACCCCGTCGTACTGACAGCCACCGCCGTCGCCTTCCCCGGCAACCCCGCGATGGTCGTCGCCCGGCTGCTCGCCTCGCTCGCCACGGCGGCCGTGATGGGCTGGCTCTGGCTCTGGCTGGGCAAGGAGAAGTGGCTGCGGGGCATCCTGCGGCACGGGCACACCGGGCACCGGCACGGCCACAGCCGCTGGAACGAGTTCCGGCTCGGGTTCCAGCACGACTTCCTGCACGCCGGCGGCTTCCTCGTCCTCGGCGCCATGGCCGCCGCCACCTTCAACGTCGCCGTGCCGCGCTCCGTCCTCGACACCTTCTCCGGTTCACCCTGGCTCTCGGTGCTCTTCCTGGCCGGGCTCGCCGTGCTGCTCGCGGTGTGCTCGGAGGCCGACGCCTTCGTCGCCGCCTCGCTCACCGGGTTCTCGCCGACCGCGCGGCTCGCGTTCATGGTGGTCGGGCCGATGGTCGACCTGAAGCTGATCGCCCTTCAGGCGGGCACCTTCGGACGGGCCTTCGCCTGGCGGTTCTCCACGGCCACCACCGTGGTGGCGGTCACCGCGAGCGTCCTGATCGGAGGCGCCCTGCTGTGAAACGCCCTGCCCAGACCCTCCTTCTGACGCTGACCGGCATCGGCCTGCTGCACACGGCCCTGTTCACCGACACCTACCTGCGCTACGTCAAGGCCGGCCTACGGCCGCTGCTCATCGCCTCCGGCGTCGTCCTCCTGCTGCTCGGCCTGGCCGCGGCGGCACTCCGGGGCGAACGGCGGCACGCCCCTCACGACGACCACGGCCAGGAACACGACCTCGGCGACGAGCTTGGAAACGCACACGGTCACGACCACTCCGGCGCCCCGCGCATCGCCTGGCTGCTGTTCCTCCCGGCGCTCAGCCTGCTCTTCTACGCGCCGCCCGCCCTCGGTGCGTACACGGCCGCACGCTCGGGCAGCAAGCCGGTGGCGGTGCAGAAGAAAGGGTTCGCTCCGCTGCCCGCGATCTCACCGCTGCCCCTGACCCTCACCGACTTCACCAAGCGCGTCCAACAGGACCGCAGCCGGGCCATCAAGGGCCGTATCGTCCAGCTCACGGGCTTTGTCACGCCGGCCGAGGACGACGACGGCTGGTACCTGACCCGGATCATCTTCACGTGCTGCGCGGCGGACTCACAAAGCGTCAAGATCCGGGTGTACGGCACTGACGCACCGCCCGCGAACACCTGGCTCGCGGTGACCGGCACCTGGCACCCCCGGGGCGCCCTCGGCACCAGGACCGCGCAGGCCGCCCTCGACGTCAAGACCGCCCGCCCCACCGCCCAGCCGGTGAACGCCTACACCGACGACCTGCCGCTCACGCCGTCGTAGCCGCCGTACCGGACCCGACCCCGTCCGTGAGGAGCACGCCCGTGACCAGGTGGGGGCGGATGCGCACGGCGTGGTCCAGATCCTCGTACGGCGCCCAGGGGGCGAGCAGCGTACGGACCCGGGCCAGGTCGACGGGGTCCGTGACGAGCCGCGCGTAGCCCGTGACGACCACGCTCCAGCCGAGGTGCGTGTCCGGATCGATCGCGTCGGCCTCGTAGGCGACCACCACCCCCTTGCCGCTCTCCTGCCCCGCGTGCGCGGTCAGCGCCGCGCCCTCGTGCGTACGGATGACGATGTCGCCGTCGTCCAGGACGTGGTTGACCGGGCGGACGGTGGGCAGCGCCTGCCGGGTGAAGACGATCCTCCCCAGCGACACGGTGCCCAGCAGTCGCAGTGCCTCACCGGGACCGAGGTCGATGCGCCGGTGCGGCGGCTCTTCGTGACGGATCATGGCTGGCTTCTTCGCGGGTGCGTGACGGTCTCCTCGCCCCTCCGCCCCCCAGCACGTGCGGTGCCCTGCCGGGGGGCGGAGCGGCACCGCGGGGGAATCGGCGCCGCTCCTGATGCCCACTGTCGCGGATCCCGCGCCGTGCGCCCAGTGCCCTTCGGCCCCCGGCCGCAGGGCCGGATGTCCCGGCCTCGCTGGTCACAACGGGTCCGGCGGCACGTCATCGGGCGTGGCTTCGGCACTCACCCCGCTACTGCCCGGAATGAGGTGCACGATGGTGGAGTGAGAGTGCATGGCCGGGTTCGGGAGACCGCCCCGACCGCGCTCATCCGCCCGCCCGGCGTGAGCCCGCCCGGCGAGGCGGACGCGGAGTGTGCGGCGAAGCCGCCGGTGCGCGAGAGGAGGCGGTGACGATGAACCGAACACCTCCCACGACGGTCGCCCGGGTCCGGCTGTGGCGCTGGCGGCGCAATCCGCTCAGACGGCACAGCGACGTCGTAGAGGCCTGGATAGTCCTCGCGACCTGGGTGCTCGCCGTCCTCGGCGGCGCGGTCGCCGGACTCGGGGCGGCCCACAGCGCCGACGCGGCGTTCGCCGCCCGGCAGGCCCGGGTGCACTCCGTGTCCGCCGTGCTCACCGACAGCGCGGCGAGCAGCCCGACCTCAGGGACCGGCTACGACGACGGCCAGGTCTGGGCCACCGTGCGCTGGACGGACACCCACGGCACCGTGCACACCGACCGGACCAAGGTCCGGCCTGGCACCCCCGCCGGATCCCAGGTGACCGTGTGGACCAACCGTGCCGGCCAGGTGGTCTCCGCGCCTGTCACCGGCGCCGCGGCGGACCTCCAGGCAGCCCTCACCGGCGCCCTCGTCGCCCCCTCCGTCGGCGCGGCGGTCTGGAGCGCGGGCTGGCTGGTCCGCACCCGGCTGATCCGGCGGCGCATGGCCGAGTGGGACGAGGAGTGGAAGCAGATAGGGCCTCGCTGGGGCAACCTCAGCGGCGGACGAGGCTGAGGGCGGAAAGGGCCACCCGCTTCTCGCGGATCCGGATTGCGCGGTGCACGGCACTCGGGCCGCTTCCCCGCGTCTGTTCTCGGTCCTTCCCGCCACTACCAGCACACCACGGAATCCGTCACCCCACCAGGCCTGGCAGGCCGGATTCGACGCCCCGGGCGCTGGTGACCGAACGCAGCCGACCCGCCGGGAAGCGAACCGGGCACCCGCGCACGCCGCCCGGGCCGGGCGGCCTGGCTACCGCACGGGCCATCGGGAGGGTGGTGCAGGAGCGAACCGCTCAGGCCACCGGGCGCGTGTCCTACTGAGCGCGCGACTGGCGGCGCCTTGAGGGCCGGGAGCAGATCGGCGAGTCGTTCGAGCTGGTCGCGCTGTGAGGTCAGGCGCCCTGTGGACTTCCCCCGCGCCCTGCGCGCCTGCCGCAGCGGCCGCCGCCTCAGCCGGCTCGTCGTCGAGCCGGCGACGCGGGCGGGCACCACCCGACGTCATGCCAGCTTCATCGAGTCCGGCAGGTCCGTGCCCGGCCGCACCGTGGTCGTACGGCTCGCCGAGTCGCTGGAGTTGTCGCTGCGCGAACGCAACGAGCTGCTGCCGGCCGCCGGTTACGCGCCCGCGTACCCGGAGAGTTCCCCGGACGACCCCGAGCCGGCCCCGGTGCGCACCGCGCTCGACCACATCCTGCGCGGGCATCTGCCGTATCCGGCGCTGGTCGTGGAACGGGCCGGTGAACTGACGGCCGCGAACCGGGCGTTCGACGTGATCACCGAGGGCGCGGCTCCGGACCTCGCCGGCACCGGCAAGGACGTCCACCGGCTCGCGTTGCACCCGCAAGGGCCGGTCCCGCGGATCGGCAATCTCGCCGAGTGTGCCCAGCACATCCTGGCCCGCCTGGGCCACCTGCCCGAGCTGCGAGCCGAACTTACCGCCTATGTACCAGAGTTGGAGCCGTCTACCGGCCATCTCGGCTTCGCCGTCCCGCTGCTCCTGCACTCCTCGTTCAGCAGGCTGCGGCTGATGACGACCGTGACGGCCTTCGCCACCGCCGTCGAGGTCACCCTCGCCGAGCTGAAACCGCAGGCGCTCCAGCCGGCCGACCGGCCGCCACAGGAGGCCTGTCGACAGCCGCCGCACAGCGGCCTGCCAGCCAGCGGCTTCCCGGGGGAGCGGCGCCGCCGGCGGCGTGCTCCGGCGCCCGTCCGGTCTCGCCCCTGGCTTCCGCACACCCGGCCGCCTCACCCGAACGGTGGAGCACCCGGCACCCCGCGTCTCGGTAACTTGCCGTGATCGACGCTGGTCAACCGCTGCTGAGGTGCCGCCATGTCCACACCCTCCTCCCCACCCGGCTCGCCCGCCCTCATCGAGGTCGGCCCCGGGGACGACCGCTACGAGGCGCTCCGCCGGGGGTTCAACCAACGGTGGATCGCCACCCCGGATCACATCGTCGTCGCCACGAGCACCGATGACGTGGTGGCCGCCGTGAACGCCTGGCTGGACCGCCATCCGGGCACCGACACCCCGGCCCGCCGGATCACGGCCCGCTCCGGCGGCCACTGTTACGAGGACTTCGTCTGCGGGGACGACGTCGCGGTCATCATCGACGTCAGCGCCATGGACCGGGTCTACTACGACGCCACGATGGACGCGTACTGCGTGGAGGCCGGCGCGAGCAACTGGCACATCGCCACCCAGCTCTACCGCCGCCACGGCCTCGCGCTGCCCGGCGGCTCCTGCTACTCCGTCGGAGCCGGCGGCCATATCTCCGCCGGGGGCTTCGGCCTGCTGTCCCGCCTGCACGGCCTCACCATCGACCACCTGTACGCGGTCGAGGTGGTCACCGTACGAGACCGCACCCGTGCCGCGGTGACGGTCGCACGCAAGGACTCCACGGACGAGTCGCTGCGCGACCTGTGGTGGGCGCACACCGGTGCCGGAGGCGGCAACTTCGGTGTGATCACGCGGTACTGGTTCCGCGACCTGGCTCCGCCCCCGGCCCAGGTGCTGCTGCGTACGATCGCCTGGGAATGGAAGCTGTTCGAGGAGCATCCCGATCGGTTCCGCTCGCTGGTGCACCGCTACGGCCGGTTCTTCCAGGACGAACACAGCGGTGGCGACAGCGACTTCCCGTGGCCGTTCGACTACGAGGACATGTTCACCCTGCTCAAGCTGAACCACCGCAAGGCCGGAAAGGTCGGCCTGATCGTGCAGCTGGACGGGGATCGCGCCGACTCCCCGGACCGGCTGGAACGCTTCCTCGACTATCTCGCCCCGGAACGCGACTACCCGCGCAGCACCCTGGACCGCCGGACGGGTGAGCACCCGGCTCTGGAGGCTCTCTACATCCCGACCCGGCTGCCCTGGCTGACGGCCACGCAGAACCTCAACGAATCCGGTCCGAGCCGCTGCGGCAAGTACAAGTCCGCCTACCACACGGCGGCCTTCACCGAACGCCAGCTCCAGGTCATCTACCAGCACCTCACCGACCCGCGCTACGCCAACGACCAGGCCCTGCTCCAGGTGGACTCCTACGGTGGGCGCATCAACGACATCCCGCCGGACGCCACCGCGGTACCGCAGCGCTCCTCGGTGCTCAAACTCCAGTTCCAGACATACTGGACCTGGGACAAGGACGCCAACTTCGACGGTGTCTACGACTACCTGGACGCCCGCGCCGACCCGAGCATCGCCCAGCCCCACCTGGACTGGATCCGCTCCTTCTACGCCGACATGTACAAATCCACCGGCGGCGTACCGGCCATCGCGCCGTCCGCCGCGCCACCGGCCGGCCACACCACCGACGGCTGCTACATCGGCTACTGCGACGCCGACCTCAGCGACCCCACCATGAACCCGCCCGCCAACGGACAGCCCTGGCACCGCCTCTACTACAAGGACAGCTACCAAAGGCTTCAGGCCACGAAGGCCCACTGGGACCCTCGTAACGTCTTCCGCCACCGCCAGTCGATCCGCCTCCCCGGGACCGACTAGCTCACAGCGGAGTTGCCGCCCGCAGCAGGAGCAGCAGGGTGACCGCGGAGTTGGCCGAGAACATCGCGGAGAGGACGGCCCCGGTGGCCGCGGTCCACAGCGCCAGGCCCACCGTCGTGAAGACGGACGGCCAGGCACGCCCGCTCGGCGCCGGAGCGAGGAGCGCGGCGACCCGCCGAGGGAGCG
>NZ_CM002285.1:9001955-9006981 GCF_000497445.1 Streptomyces roseochromogenus subsp. oscitans DS 12.976
CCCTGGCCGCCTCCTCGTCCGCCCAGCGCTCCGCCGTGTAGGCGACCGCGGTCCGCAGCGGCCGGAGGAACGGGTTGGCGCAGGCGGCGAGTTGGACCAGCAGCAGGTGCCGGTGGTGCCGGGCGGCGAGATGGGCGCGCTCGTGCGCGAACAGCGCGCGGCGCTCCCGGGACGCGAGACAGCCGAGCATCGCGGTGGACACCACGATCCGGTCGCGGGGACCGCCCGGCAGGGCGTAGGCGTACGGCGTGGTGTCGGGCAGCACCGCCACCGGCGTGCGCGGCAGCCCCCGCAGCGCGGCGTGGGCGCGGCGCCGTACCCGGCCGTGTCGCAACAGGGCGCGGGCGCAGCTCGCCACGACCGCGAGCAGCGCGGGGATCGCGGCCTTCCCGGCGATCTCGTGCCGGGGCACGCTCTCGCGCACCTCGGGGTCCGACCAGCCGTCCGGCAGGGGATTGCCGGGCAGCTGGGCCGTGCCGACGACCATCAGCAGCGCCAGACACAGCGTGCTGCACAGCGCCATCACCGTGGAGACGCCGGTCAGCAGCAGGGTGGCGGTGCGCGGATGGAGGCGTTGCTCGGCCAGGCGCGCGATCGGCCAGGCCGTGAGCGGCAGGATCAGGGGGAGGAGGGCGAAGATTCCCATGCGTGCTCAGTCCTCGTCGGCGGCCTGGTCCAGCAGTTCGCGCAGCACTTGCTCGTCGCCCTCGGGCAGCGCGGTGAGGAAACTCGCCAGCACCGCCCGGCGGTCCTGCTCGCCGTCCAGGACCTTGCGCATCTTCAGCGCGGCGAGCCCCGCCTCGTCCGCGGCGGGCAGCCACACGAACGACCGGCCCTCACGTCTGCGGGTGACGGCGTTCTTCGCCAGCAGGCGCGCGAGCACCGTCATCACCGTCGTGTAGGCGAGGTCGGCCGCCAGGTGCTCCCGCACCCAGCCCGCGGTCACCGGCGCCCCCGCCTCGTGCAGCGCCGCGAGCACCCGTGTTTCCAGCGCACCCTGCGCCCTGCGCCGGCGGCGCGTGTCGGGCTCCGTCACCGCTGTCTCCCTTCTGCCGGGCCGCTCTGCCGGGCCGCGCCTCAACCCCTCGTGCCGGAGGAACGTCACATCGTACAGAGCGGTCACCCCTGGCCGGATTCCGCTGCGCGCGGCGGCGTCCGGCCGTACCGTACGGCTCGTAAATTCTACAGTGTTGTAGATTCAAAGCGGGTTCGGGACACGGATCCGAACCGATCGTGAGCGTGGAGGGACGAACCATGGGAGTTTCCCTGGCCAAGGGCGGAAACGTGTCGCTGAGCAAGGAGGCACCGGGACTGAGCGCGGTACTCGTGGGACTGGGCTGGGACGTGCGGACCACCACGGGCGCCGGCTTCGACCTCGACGCCTCCGCCCTGCTGCTGAACAACTCGGGCAAGGTCGTCTCCGACCGTCACTTCGTCTTCTACAACAACCTCACCAGCCCGGACGGCTCCGTCGAGCACACCGGCGACAACCTCACCGGCGAGGGCGAGGGAGACGACGAGACCCTCAAGGTGAACCTCGCCGCGGTGCCCGCCGAGGTCGACCGGATCGTCTTCCCGGTGTCCATCCACGACGCCGACGCGCGCGGCCAGAGCTTCGGCCAGGTGCGCAACGCCTTCATCCGTGTCGTCAACCAGTCCGGCGGCGCCGAACTCGCCCGCTACGACCTGTCGGAGGACGCCTCGACCGAGACCGCGATGGTCTTCGGCGAGCTGTACCGGGCCGGTGGCGAGTGGAAGTTCCGGGCCGTCGGGCAGGGCTACGCCTCCGGACTCGCGGGCATCGCGGGCGACTTCGGCGTCAACGTCTGACGCGGTACGGCATACGGCACGGCCAGAGAACGAGAGAGAGCGAGGCGACCGGTGTCGGTCAACCTGAGCAAGGGCCAGCGGATCAGTCTGAGCAAGTCCGACGGCGGTGCGCTGACCGCCGTCCGCATGGGCCTGGGCTGGCAGGCCGCACCGCGCAAGGGGTTCCTGGCCAAGCTGGCCGGCACCCGTGAGATCGACCTGGACGCCTCCGCCCTCCTGTTCGCGGGCGGACAGCTGACGGACGTCGTCTTCTTCCAGCATCTGGTCAGCGAGGACGGCTCGGTGCGGCACCTCGGCGACAACCTCACCGGCGGCGCGGGCGCCGGGGATGACGACGAGGTCATCCTGGTGGACCTGCCGCGCGTCCCCGGCCATGTCGACCAGATCGTCTTCACGGTCAACTCGTTCACCGGGCAGACCTTCACCGAGGTGCAGAACGCGTTCTGCCGGCTGGTCGACGAGCGCACCGGCCAGGAACTCGCCCGCTACACCCTCAGCGGCGGTGGAGCGTATACGGCACAGATCATGGCGAAGCTCCACCGCGGCGGCTCCGGCTGGCAGTTGACGGCCCTGGGCGAGCCGGCCGCGGGACGGACGTTCCAGGACCTGCTGCCCGCCGTCGCCGCCCATCTCTGAGCGGCGGACTCCAGGAGCGGGGTCAGTCGCGGGAGTTGCCGAACAGCAGGCGGTAGCCGATGAGCAGCACCAGGGAGCCACCGATCGCCGCGCCCCAGGTATAGAGGTCGAAGAAGTGCTTCTCCACCGGGCGGTGGAGGAAGTGGGAGGAGAGCCAGCCTCCGACGAAGGCGCCCGCGATGCCGATCAGCGTCGTGCCGATCAGGCCGCCCGGGTCGCGGCCGGGCAGCAGGATCTTGGCGATGGCTCCGGCGAGCAGGCCGAGGATGATCCAGCTGATGATGCCCACGATGTTGTCCTTCAGTCGGGTCGGAATCCGCGTCTGGTGCGCCGGACGCCGACACTGCGGTTTGCCTGTTCGCGCAAGCCTAGGGGGTTGTCGAGGCCCTCTGGGCAGCGGGTTCGGCCCCTGGTGATGAGCCGTAAAGGTTCTGCAACATGATTAAGACATTGCGCAATCGTGGAACCGATAGCGGCTCAGAACCGTTGATCATGATGGACGCGGTAAGTGTGAGCGACTGCGGAGGACGTGGATGAGTGTGTCCCTGACCAAGGGCGGCAATGTGTCGCTGAGCAAGCAGGCCCCGGGTCTGACTGCGGTGACGGTCGGGCTGGGCTGGCAGGCGAACACCGGGTACGAACCGGACGCCAGCGCGCTGTTGTGCGACCAGTCGGGCCAGGTGCTGTCCGACGGGCACTTCGTCTTCTTCAACAACCTGAGCAGTCCCGACGGTTCGGTCCGCCACTCCGGCGGCGCCAGTCCGGTCGACGGCGACGCCCAGCGCATCGAGATCGACCTGACCAGGGTCCCGGACCGGGTCGAGAAGATCGTCTTCCCCGTCTCCCTCTACGAGGGCACGAGCCGAGGTCAGTCCTTCGGCCAGGTGCACCGGGCACACATCCGCGTCCTCGACCGGGACAGCGGCGCCGAAATGGCCCGCTACGACCTCGCCCTTGGCGGCCTGTCGACCGAGACGGCACTCGTCTTCGGCGAGCTGTACCGGCACGGCGCGGAGTGG
This sequence comes from Streptomyces roseochromogenus subsp. oscitans DS 12.976, assembly GCF_000497445.1. Lineage (NCBI taxonomy): Bacteria > Bacillati > Actinomycetota > Actinomycetes > Kitasatosporales > Streptomycetaceae > Streptomyces > Streptomyces roseochromogenus. Next base: position 9,005,441 of record NZ_CM002285.1, read on the forward strand.
AAGTTCCGCGCGATCGGCCAGGGGTACGCCTCGGGCCTCGCCGGCATCGCCACGGACTACGGCGTCGCCGTACTGCGGGAGGCGCCCTCGGCACCGAGTCCGGCACCGAGTCCGGCACCGAGTCCGGCACCGAGTCCGGCCCCGGTCACCACCCCGCAGCCGACCGGCGGTGCAGCTACGCCGCCCGTCCCGCCGAAAACGCTGGCGGTCGCACCGCCGGCCCCGGCGTCCGCCACATCTCCGCAACCCACCGGGAGTTCGACTGTGACCTGCTTCTTCGACCCCAATCACGGCCCGGGCGTCACGACCGTGACCTGGTCCCCGCAGTGGGGCGTGCCCCGCCCCGTCCAGACCTGCGGCGCCTGCGCGCAGCGCGTGCAGACCACGGCGCCGCCGTTCTACACCCCGCCGCAGCAGGGCTATCCGCAGCCCGTGGCACAGGGCTATCCGCAGCAGGGCTATCCGCAGCAGGGGTACCCGCAGCAGGGGTACGGACAGCCGTACGGCGACCACGACCACCACCAGCAGGGCGGTGGCCGGCGCTTCGGCACGGGCGCGCTCATCGGCGCTGGCGCGGCCGGCCTCATCGGCGGCGCGCTGCTCAACGAAGCGTTCGACGACGATGAGCCGGAAGTCGTGGTCAACAACTACTACGAGGAGGACTGAGCCCTCTCCCGCGAGGATCGAGTCCTCTGCCAGGAGGACTGAGCCCTCCCCCATGTCTCCTGGCCCGCGCTCCCACGCGGGCCGTCCCGCAGCCGCCCGAACGCCGGAACCCGCCGCCTACACTGGGTGGGCGCCTGTACGTCGGTCGTGACGAACGCGGGGACGGGAGAAGACTGTGACGGAGAACGCCGCCGGCTTCGAGGATCCACCCGCCGAGGTACTGGCGGAGGCCGCGGCGGCGTTCGGCCTGCTCGCCTCCTCCGCCCGGCTGCACCTGATGTGGGCCCTGGCGCAGGGGGAGAGCGATGTCACGCATCTCGCCGACCGGGTGGGTGGCGCTCTGCCCGCGGTCAGTCAGCACCTGGCGAAGCTGAAACTGGCCGGACTCGTCCGCTCCCGCCGCGAGGGCCGCCGGCAGGTCTACTACATCGACGACCCCGACGTCGTGACCCTGGTCCGGGTGATGGTGGGCCAGCTGACCGCGCGCTCGCGTCACGCCGCCACGCCTTTCCAGGGCCTGCGCCGGACGGGCGGCTGAGAGCACCGCGCACGCGTACGGCCGCCCTGCGCGGTCCGTTTACGGCCCTGTGTGCGTTTCGCCCCCTCCTGGATGTGGCCCGGCTACGTTCTTATATCCGTTCTTATGTATGGCGCGTAGACTCCCGATCTCGTACCGGCCCGGTCCGCACAGAGGTTCCATGAGGCACCTCAGCTGTGAATCGTGTGTGTATCTGTGCTGTTCGAGGCCGCTCGTTTGTTAGATTGCGCAACCACGCAAGCAAGGCGGAGTGGCACGCTCCGCCCGCCCGTACATCGCCGCGCGGGCTGGGCCGTACACCCCACGGACCGGTCTGACGGGCCCGACCGTTCATGGG
>NZ_CM002285.1:9008844-9027959 GCF_000497445.1 Streptomyces roseochromogenus subsp. oscitans DS 12.976
CCGGGCATGCCGGCCCCTCCGGTCAGGGGCTGGCGATGTCGAAGCCGTACCGCAGGGGCTCGGTGGTGACCGTGTAGTCCCTGCGGTACAGGTACACCGCCTCGGCGCGCACGCCGCCGGGCGGTGCGGCCTCGATCCGGCAGGGGTAGGTCACCTGGATCACGCGCGGCCGGTCGGATACCTTCATCCGCAGCCCGTCCGCCGGCCCTCCGTCGAGCACGGCGGTCTCCCAGCCCCTCACTTCGGTAGTCTCCACGGCCGATATTTTAAGGGTTGCGCAAGTATTCGACGTCGTGAGTCGGGTCACTGGTACGTCCGCGGGAGGGGTGTGTCAGCGAGGTCTGGCGGGTCGTGAACACCCCGTCCGCCGCGGCTACTTCGAACACCAAGTGACTGAGATCGGCGTCTGCAAACCCGAGCCATGGGGCTTCGAGACGACGCGCGCTCGGGATGCGGGCGCACCTGTTCGAGGGCAACGAGCGGACCATCGCCCGTATCGCAGCGCATCTCGACGGCACGGCGCACATACCCTCCCCGGCTCGCCGAGTCCGGTAGCCGGCGGGGTCTACGCGGGCCGCTGGGAGGCCGCCGCCTCGGGGCGCAGGTCGGAGAGGGTGAGCAGGTGGGCCGGCGGTTCGGGCAGGGCGATGCGCGAGGTCACCTCCAGCTCGGGGCCCACATGGAGCAGTTCGCCCGGCTCCATGAGCTGCCAGTGCGGGCTCTCGTCCATGCGCTCGCTGGCCACGACGACGGACGGAACATCACCCAGATGCGCCGAGCGCACCCGCAGCCGGCCGCCCCGGCCGGTGTGGTCCAGATGCCGCGATCCCTGGTGGCCTCCGGCCGGCCGCCGCAGCACATACAGCTCATGGGTGGCGGGATAGCGCAGGGCCCACAGCTCCCGGGGGGTGAGGAGGATGACGTTCAGGGCGTACAGGGGCAGGTTCACGGCGACCCATCGCGCCGCGGCGACGAGGCCGGCCGACACGTCCCCGCCGTGCGCCGCGGTCTCCCGCGTCACCAGCGCGAAGAAGCGCTCGGAGTCGGTGTCGCCACGCACCAGCGAGCGGTCCTCGCCCAGATGGCGGTCGAGCGCGTCGAGCCCCTCGATCACACCGTTGTGCGCGAACAGCCGCCCGTGCTGGTCGAAGGGGTGCGTGTTGCGCAACTCCAGCCCTCCGGTGGACGCGTACCGGATGTGTGCGAGGAAGGTGGCCGACTCCACCTCGCGGGCCTCCTGGGCGAAGGCGCGGTCCTCATAGGCTGCGATCGGTGCCTTGTGCACCTCCGGGGTGCCGTCCGCGGCGTAGTACCCGAGCCCGGTGCCGTCGGGTTCGCGGTGACTCTGCGCGCTGAGACTGTCGGGGGCGTCCAGCAGCCAGAACGTGGCGTGCGTGCGGAGCGGGGAGCTGATCAGCCCGAACAGCCGGCACACGGCAACCTCCTCGTCACCCGTCTTCCGGGCGTGCCCCGTCCCCGGGCCCCGGACGGCCATCGTCCCGCGCGGCGGCCGTTCCCGCACCCGGCGCGACCGACGGCATCCGGTCGCGCACCCGGGGCCGGGAACGGCACCCAGCCCGGCCGAGGACCTTCTCAACCGGCCGGTCGCAGCGCCGAGTCGAGTGCTCCGTCGATCGTCGGGTGGGCGAAGGCGAACCCCGCCCCGTGGAGGGCTGCCGCGTGGCGGTCGTCGGCGACGGGGGCAACGACGTGGCCGCCCTGGCCCGCGCCGACTTGGGCATCGCGCTGGGCGGCGGCACGGACGTCGCGATCGGCGGCACCGACGTGACGCTCGTCCGCGGGGACATCGACACGCTTCCCGACGCGGTACGACTGGCCCGCCGCACCCACGGCACGATCCGCGCCAACCTGGCGTGGGCCTTCGGCTCCAACGCCGTCACCGTCCCGCTCACCATGACCGGCCTGCTCACCCCCATGCTCGCCGCGGCGGCCATGTCGGCCGGCTCCCTGTTCGTCGTCGGCCACAGCCTGCGGCTGCGCGCCTGGCAGCCCGCACCCGCCCGGAGGACCGCTCGATGACCACCCGCACGACCGACGATGCGACCGGCCCGTCCTCGCGCCCCAGCCGCCGCCGGCTGACCGACTCCCTGCTCGCCGCACTCGCGCCCGTGGCCGCCTTCAGCCTCGCGCTGGCCGGCCTGACCACCTGGGTGACGGCGGGCCAGGCGGGCCGGCCGGCCCGGATCGCCGTCACCTCCGGGCGGGTCCTGCTGCCCTACGGCGGCACCACCGAGACGGCCGCCTTCTTCGTCGTCACCAACAGCGGCGGCGCGGACGACCGGCTGGTCCGGGTCACGACCTCCCGCGCGGGCCGGCCGTGACACTGCGGGCGCTCTCCGGATGGCACGTGGGCGACCTCGTGCCGTTCACGCTGTACTTCGCGCACAGCGGGGCGGTGCGCACGCTCGCCGTGGTGGTACGTCCGGGCGACGGCGCCGCCTGACGCACCCGCGGGCCCACGGGGGAGGGGCGGTTGCCGTACCTCCGTAGGACGGCGCACGCCGGGATGGGAGGATGGGGCCCGATGACAGCAGGGTGGGGTTCGCGCACGGTTCGGGCCGCGGTGTTCGCGGCCGTCTGTGTCGTGCTCGCCGCCCTGGGCCACGTCCTGATGTCCGGCCGGGACGTGCCCGCCTGGGCATGGGCCACCGGTCTCGTCGCCACCGGTGCGGTGGGCTGGTGCCTGACGGGGCGTGAGCGCGGGCCGCGGCTGATCGTGCCGCTCGTGGTCGTCGCCCAGACGGCGCTGCACTCGGCGTTCTCCCTCGCCCAGTCGGCTTCCGGAAGCACCCCGCCCATGGCGTCCGGACACGCGGGCACGGCCATACACATGGGGATGGGGGACATGGGGTCGATGTCCATCGGCTCCATGGGCTCCATGGACTCCATGGATATGGGCCACATGGGGCACACCTCTATGAATCCCCTGCAGCACATGGGGCATTCCCTGGGGGCCGGCGACGCGTCCTCGTCCGGGATGGCCGCCGCCCACCTGCTGGCCGCGCTCCTCACCGGGCTCTGGCTGGCGTACGGCGAGAAAGCCGCCTTCCGCATCCTGCGGGCCGCGGCCGGACGGCTGGCCGCGCCGCTGCGACTGCTGCTGGCCCTGCCCCTTGCCGGCGAGCGTCCGGACCAGCGGCTGTGCCGGCCCCGTTCCGACCGGGCACCGAGCCTCGACCTCCTCATCCATGCGATCACCTCGCGCGGGCCACCCGTGGGGACCGCTGTCGCCTGACGACAGCCGGTATCCCGAGGCCGCCCCTGTGCGCCTCGGGCCACGGTCGTACGTCCGCGCACGCGCCGCAGCACCTCTGGGTCGCCGTACCTCTGTGTCGTAGCTCCGATGTGCCCTGGCGCCTTCGTACCGCGCGCGCCGTAGGGCCGTCTCCTCATTCACCGGACCGTTCGCGCTCACCCGCGCCCCGGTCCGGTCACGGTTGACCCGAGAAGGACACCAGGTGATCACTCCTGTCCTGCCCGCAGCGCGGACCGCATGCGACCAGACAGCATCTCCCGACGAGTCGATAACCGCATGGGCGCTGGCCGCCCGCGGCGGCGACGCGGACGCGGTCGAGCACTTCGTCCGCGCCCTGCACCGCGACGTCCAGCGCTATGTCGCCCACCTCTGCACCGATCCCCAGGCCGTCGACGACCTCGCGCAGGACACCTTCCTGCGTGCCATCAGCAGCCTGCACCGCTTCGAGGGCCGATCCTCGGCGCGCGCCTGGCTGCTGTCCATCGCACGCCGCGCGGTGATCGACAGCTACCGGCACGCCGCGGCGCGGCCCCGGCTGTCCGACGTCCCCGACTGGCAGCTGGCTGTGGAGTCGGCCCAGCCGCGGGGCCTGCCCGGATTCGACGACGGCGTCGCCCTGCTGGACCTGCTGGCCTGTCTGCCGGACGAGCGCCGGGAGGCGTTCGTCCTCACCCAGCTGCTCGGCCTGCCCTATGCGGAGGCCGCCGAGGTCAGCGCCTGTCCCATCGGCACGGTCCGCTCCCGCGTGGCCCGGGCCAGGGCCACGTTGATGGACCTGCTGGACGACGGGGGCACCTCCCACGCCCTCTAGGCAGTGGGGAGGAGCGGCCCGCCGCCGCACCGGCGGCCTAGCCGCCCGGAGGGTGGCGCGCGTCGTACGCGATCGGCGCCACCCTCCGAACCGGATCACCGGCGCTCGGGAACTCAGGGCAGGTCCGCCCCGACTACCGGACGGGCTGACGGAGGTTCACCCGTGTGCCGAGTGGATCCGGGAGTTGTCCGATGCGTTCTGGTGCGTGGGGCGGTACGACGGCCGTCGTACCGGGCGGCCTGCTGGACTGCGCCGGCGCCGCGACCACCTTCGCCAAGGCCCCGAAGAGGATCGTCACCAGCAACGCCGCGGGCCTGGAGCTGCTGTTGCGCCTCGGTGCGGGGACCGGGTGATCGGCACCGGGTTCCCGCCCGGCAAGGGCACGCTGCCCGGCGCCCTCGACACACAGGCCCGGAAGGTCACGGTGCGCGGCATGGGCGGCGCCGGGATGGGTGACGTGCCGACCGAGGGCGAGTTCGAGGCGGCCGGCATCAAGCACATCTACCTGGGTCCACCGCCTGCGCCGCGCGGAGCGCCCGTCCGACGTACTTCTTCTTCGACTACGACCCCGGTACCAAGCAGCCCACCGTCGTCCGGGACCGCCAGGTCGGGGCAACGCGGCGGCGAGCCGGGGCTGGTGACGGTCGACGGCAGGCCGAGCCATTTCCGTGAGGGGTGAGGCGGCCGGGAGCGGGAGGCCGACGGACTCAAGAGGCCGAACTCAAGGGCTCGGGCCGGCTCAGGTCCGCCGCCCGGACGCCGCTTCCGCTGCCACCCGACCGCGGCGGCCCGCACGGGACAACCGGACCCGCTGTACGAGGTCCAGGGCGGCCGGCTGCCAAGCGCGATACTGGAAACCGAACCCGGCCTCCCGCAGCCGACCCGGCACCACCCGGCGGCTCTTGAGCAGCAACTCCGTGTCCGAGCGCAGCGCGAACGCGCCCAGCTCCGCCATCCACCGCGTCGCGGGCAGCCCCACGGGAACGCCCCAGGCCGCGCGCAGCGCCCGCATGAAGCCCCGCTGGGGGAGCGGGCCGGGCGAGGCGAGGTTCACCGGCCCGTCGATGTCGTCCCGGTCGATCAGGAACTCCACCGCGCGTACGAAGTCCTCGTCGTGGATCCAGGAGACGTACTGCGCACCGCCGGCGACCGGCCCGCCCAACCCCAGCCGGGCCAGGCCCAGCAGGACGTCGAACACCCCGCCCCGGTCCGGGCTCATCACCATCGCCGAACGCAGCGCCACCTTCCGCGTCGCGGGCGTCGACGCCTCGGCCTGCGCACGCTCCCAGTTCTTCGCGATGTCGACGCTGTAGGCCCAGTAGTCCGGAACTCCGGCCTCCGAGCCGCCGATCACCCCCGTCGCCTCGTCATGCGCCGCGTCGAAGCGGTGGGCGTAGATCGTCGCCGTACTCATCTGCAGCCACACCCGTGGTGGCCGCGCGGCGGCGGCGATCGCCTCGCCGACCACCCGTGCCGAGTCCACCCGCGAATCCATCATGGCCCGCAGATTCTCGGCGGTGTAGCGGCAAGACACGCTGCGTCCGGCCAGGTTGATCACGACATCGCTGCCGTCGACCGCCTCCGCCCAGCGGCCGAGCGTGGCTCCGTCCCAGCCGACCTCCCGCGCCCGCACCGGATGCCGGGTCAGCACGGTGACCTCATGGCCGGCACGCGTCAGCGCTCGGTCGAGAACCGTGCCGACCTGACCGGTTCCCCCAGGCAGAACTATCTTCATCGAGCCCCCTCGGTTCGGTGCGCACAGCGTAGTCATAGATTTGAACGCGTTCAAAAGAAGGCGGTGTCTTTTCGGAGGCGCCTTCGGCCCCGTGAAAGGACACGGATCCGCGATGAGTGACTGGCAGTGGGACGAGACCCTCTTCGAGGGCACGGCTCCCTACTACGAGCGGGGCCGACTGCCCTACGCCCCGGGGCTGGTGTCGCTGCTCGCCGAGGTGTTGGCAGCCGACGGGCAGGGGCGGCTGCTCGACGTGGGCTGTGGGCCGGGGACCGTCGCAGTCCCGCTGGCGCCACTGTTCCGGGAGGTCGTCGGGGTCGACCCGGATGCCGGGATGATCGCCGAAGCGGCGAGTCGGGCCACCGCCGCGGGGCTGGGAGCCAGGACGCGCTGGGTGCGGATGCGTGCCGAGGAACTCCCGGGCGGTCTGGGGCGGTTCGACGTGGCCGTGTTCGCCCAGTCCTTCCACTGGACGGAACGTGAGCGGGTGGCGAAGACCGTGCGCGGCATGCTGCGTCCGGCTGGGGTGCTGGTGCATGTGGCGGATCTGAAGAACGACTCCCGTACGGTCGACGGGCTGCCGTACCCGGCCGTGCCCTACCGGGACATCGAGGAGCTGGTCAAGCGCTACCTGGGGCCGGTCCGCCGCGCCGGCCGGGGACTGCTGCCGCAGGGGACGGCCGGCGGCGAGGCGGCGATCCTGGCCGACGCGGGCTTCCAGGGGCCCCAGCGGTATGTCGTCCCCGGCGGACAGGAACTGCGGCGCACGGTGGACGACGTGGTGGCGTGGACCTTCTCGATGTCGTACTCGGCCCCCCACCTGTTCGGCCACCGCCGTGAGGCCTTCGAGACGGACCTGTGCCGCCTGCTCGCGCAGGCCTCACCGGCGGGCCTGTTCTCCGAATGCGCGCCCAGCACCGAGGTGTTCGTCTGGCCCGGCCAGTGTCCTGTCAGTTTGGAGCGCTCGCTCGGCTACAGTCCTGGGGATGCCAGGACGTGACTGCACGAAGCGCCGCACCCGTGGGTAGGGTCCGCAGCCTGGCTCAGGTGTACCGATGCTTCGGTGAGGTCGACGCCGCCCGGACTTCGCCGCTGTACGAGCGTGTCGCCGTCGCGCTGAGCGAGTCCGACGAGGCGCTGCGCGCCATCGAGGCGGCGCCCGCGCGCAAGCGGCACCCCACGGTGATCCTCGCCGCGCTGCACGACCTGGCTCTCGCCGGACGTGCCCTGGTGCTTGCCGCGGCCTATGCCGCCGCGGACGGCGACGCCGCCGCCGGCGCGGCGATCGACACGCTGCTGCGTATGACAGGCTCGGTCGTGGCCATCGCCGTGCGCCGGCAGCCGCGGACCAACGACACCGGACGCTGCGCCGTGCTGTATCCGGCCATTGCCGAGGCGGCGCGCCGGGTGGGCGCGAACGCGGTGGGGCTGATCGACGTGGGCTGTTCGGCTGGGCTCAATCTCCATGTCGATCGCGTTGGCATCACGTACAGCAACGGACAATCACTGGGCGATCCGTCATCTCCCGTCCAGCTGTCGTCTGCGATCGTGGGAGACCGTCCTGTCCCGGCACGCGCGATGCCCGAGGTTGTCGCCCGCGTCGGCGTCGACCTCGATCCGGTCGACGTGAGCGACCCGGATGACGCCCGATGGCTGCGCGCCTGCCTGTGGCCGGATCAGCCGGAGCGGGCCGCGAGGCTCGACGCGGAGATGGCGTTGGCGGCGACGGCCCCTCCGCTGCTGCTGCGAGGGGACGCCGTCGAGGTGCTGCCCCACGCCCTCGCCCGTGTGCCCGCGGATGCCCTGCCTGTCGTCACCACGACATGGGCGCTGTCGCGCTACCCGCCAGAGGGCCGCCTGCGCTTCCTGCACCGCCTCGACGAAGCGGCGGCCGGCCGGGTGGTGGCGTGGGTGTCGGCGGAGGGGGTCGGAGTCGCGCCGACGATACCGACACTTGGCGATCGCCGCGCCTCTGGCCACAGCATCATCGGTCTGGCGGTGTTCGACCGGTCGATCCCGCACGCCGAGGCCATGGGCCGCTGCTGGTCGCGGGGCCGCTTGCCGGCCTGGCTGGCAGACTCCTGACGCCCCGTCAGGGCTGAGAGGTGGGCGCCGGGCGGTTATTCACTGGACAACTCTCTTGTCAGCAGTCAGCGTTGATGCGATGCAGATGGAGAACATCTGGGACGCCGCCGTCGCCCGGCGCTACGACACGCCCGGCACCGGCATGTTCGCACCCGAGGTGCTGGCGCCCACGGTGGAGCGCCTCGCCGGGCTGGCGGACGGCGGAGCGGCACTGGAGTTCGCGATCGGGACCGGCCGGGTCGCCGTCCCGCTCGCCGGGCGAGGGGTGCCCGTCACCGGCATCGAGCTGTCCGGGCCGATGGTCGAGCAACTGCGGACCAAGGCCGGCGAAGCCGCGATCCCCGTGGTCATCGGCGACATGACGACCACCGTCGCCCCGGGGACGTACCGCCTCGTCTACCTCGTCTACAACACGATCTCCAACCTCCTCACACAGGCCGAGCAGGTCGAGTGCTTCCGCAACGCCGCCCGCCACCTCGCACCCGGCGGCCGGTTCGTGATCGAGCTGTGGGTGCCCGAGCTGCGCACGCTGCCCCCGGGCACGTCGGCCACCGTGTGGCACGCCGGCGCCGAGTACATCGGCCTCGACACCTATGACGTCCTCAACCAGCGTGTCGTATCGCACCACTTCCACTTCGACGGGACCGAGGAGGCCCGGCTGTACCGCAGCCCTCACCGCTACATCTGGCCCTCCGAACTCGATCTCATGGCCCAACTGGCAGGATTCGGGCTGGAGTCCAGGCACGCGGACTGGGCCGGCACCGAGTTCACCGCCGAGTCCCGCTCCCATGTCTCGGTGTACCGGCTGCCGACGGCGCCGTAACCGAGGAGCGACCCCTCCGGCCGCTCAGCAAGGCAGCAGGCGCAGGGCGTACAACGCCGCGCCCAGGTCGGCGAGAGCGACCGGGTCGGTGAGCGCGCGTCCGGTCACCTCCTCGATACGGCGCAGCCGGTAGCGCACGGTGTTGGGATGGACGAAGAGCCGCTCCGCGGCCTCGGCGGCCACCCCGCCCGAGGCGAACCAGTGCCCCAGGGTCTGCAGCAGCCGGGCGCGCTCCGCCGCGGGCAGTGCGAGAACGGGCCCCAGGGACACCTCGACCAGCCGGCTCGCCTCCGCCGGGGCCGCCGCGACCAGCATCGCCAGCGGGCTGTCGTCGAAGCGGGTCACGCCCGGCCCGTCGCCGGGCAGCCCGGCCAGCGCCAGCCGGGCGAACCGCAGCGCCTGGGGGGTGTCCCGCAGCGAGTCGAACCGGGGGCTGACGCCGACCCGGGCGCGACGGCGGCGCAGCGCCCGCAGGCTCACCCTCTCCGCGTCCCGGTGCCCGAGCGAGACCAGCCCGATCTGCTGGTCCGGCAGCAGCCGCCATACCGACGCCACCCCGGAGCGGCGCAGCGCCGCCTCGATGCCGGGCAGCGGCTCCTGGCCGGGATCCGGCACCGACGCCGCCACCACCGCATACGGGCCGCGCTCCGGCAGACCGAGCTGCCGGGCCGCCTCCCACGGCGTCGTACGATCCGCGAGGGCGCCCGTGAAGAGGGCCTCGGCCAGCGCCGAGCGGCGGGCCTCGCGCTGCAGCGCCAGTTCCGCGCTCGCCTCGCGATAGGCGGCCGCCACCGCCTCCGCGTACCGTCCGAACAGGGCCCAGATCTCCGAGGAACCGGCCACCAGCTCGGCGTCCGTCACCTCCGGATGCCTGCGCGCCTCGTCGACCATCTCCGACCAGAGCAGCTCGAAACCCACCCGGTAGGCGTGCAGGGTGTCGGCGAGCGGAACGCCCTGCTCGGCGCGGAGCCGTCCGGTCTGCTGGGCGGCTCCCACGTCGGGTTCGGCGCCGTAAGCGAAACCCCCCAGAAGCAGATCGGCGTTGTCCGCGCAGGAGTCCCTCAGCGACGTGAAGGGGATGAGCGAGTCGTCCGCGTACGACTCGACCTCCGCACGGATGCGTTCGGTCATCCGCTCACCCAGCTCCGGAAGGCGCGTACGCAGGGCCGCGCCCACATTCGACAGACCCATACCCCCAGCGTACGGCGCTTGTTTTGGTTCCCAGAACAACGCGGGCATGGGGGAGATGTCGGCGCCACCATGGACCCCCGCCACCGTGCACGCGACCATGCCCTGAGCGCCTGCGGCGGGACCCGTGAGCGCGGCGAGAGCATGCGTGCGAGGAGGCATACATGGCCAATCTGGCGGAATTCCTGGTGGAGACGGCACGACGGCTGCCCGAGCGCCCCGCGCTTCGGCTCGGCACGGCGACCACCACCTACGCCGAGCTGGACCGACTGACCGCCCAGGCCGCCGCGCTGCTGCGCACCGAGGGCCTGCGCACCGGCGACCGGGTCGCCCTGATGCTCCCGAACGTGCCCGAGTTCGTCGTCCTGTACTACGGCGTGCTGCGCGTCGGCGGCATCGTGGTGCCGATGAACCCGCTGCTGAAGGAGCGCGAGACCGAGTACCACCTGCGGGACTCCGGCGCCGTCCTGCTCTTCGAGTGGCATCAGGCGCCCGGCGAGGGCGCCGCGGGGGCGGCCGCCGCCGGGGTACGGCACCTGGCGGTCGAACCGGCCGCCTTCGCCGCCGAACTGGCGCCTCTGGAGCCGCAGTCCGAGGTGACCGCCACGGCAGCGGACGACATCGCCGTACTGCTGTACACCTCGGGCACCACCGGCCGTCCCAAGGGCGCCGCGCTCACCCACGCCGGGCTCCGCCACAACACCGAGGTCAACGTCACCGAGGTCCAGCGGCTCACCTCCGACGACGTGATCGTCGGCTGTCTGCCGCTGTTCCACATCTTCGGACAGACCTGCACCATGAACGTCGCCGTCCACTGCGGGGCGTCCCTCACCCTCGTCCCCCGCTTCGAGCCGGGTGCGGTGCTCGACGCCATCGCCCGGGACCGGGCCACCGTCTTCGAGGGCGTCCCCACCATGTACGCCGCACTCCTCCAGCACTCGGGCGCCGCCGACGTGTCCAGCCTCCGCCTGTGCATCTCGGGCGGCGCCTCCCTGCCGGTGGAGGTCCTGCACGGGTTCGAGCGGCGCTTCGGCTGCATGGTCCTGGAAGGCTTCGGCATGTCCGAGACCAGCCCGGTCGTCTCCTTCAACCACCCCGACCGCCCGCGCAAACCCGGCTCCGTCGGCACCCCCATCCGCGACGTCGAGGTCCGGCTGCTCGACGACACCGGCCGGGAGGTCGCACCGGGCGAGGTCGGTGAACTCGCCGTGCGCGGGCCCAACTTGATGAAGGAGTACTGGCACCGTCCCGAGGAGACGGCCGCCACCGTCCCGGACGGCTGGCTGCGCACCGGCGACATGGCGCGCCAGGACGAGGACGGCTACCTGTACATCGTCGACCGGAAGAAGGACCTCATCATCCGCGGCGGCTACAACGTCTACCCGCGCGAGATCGAGGAGGTGCTGCACGAGCATCCCGCCGTCGCCCTCGCCGCGGTCCTCGGCGTGCCCGACGAGCGGCTCGGCGAGGAGGTGGCAGCTGCGGTCGTCCTGCGCCCGGGAGCCGCGGCGGACACCGAGGAGCTGCGGCAGTTCGTCCGGGACCGGGTCGCCGCCTACAAGTACCCGCGCCGCCTCTGGCTGACGGACGCACTGCCGCTGGGCCCGAGCGGCAAGATCCTCAAGCGGGAGATCACCGCGCCGTTGTCCTGAGGCAAGGCGGAGCTGGACACTCCGCCGCCCGCCAGCGCTACGAACCCGGATGACAGCACGACCCCCGCCGGAGATGATCGGCCACCGTGAGCCACGTCATCCCGCGCGGGGGTTCCTGCGCACCGGACCGGTCGGAGCGGTGAGCGGACGTCAGGTCGCCCTGCTCATAGGGGACTCCCTCGCGCACCACGACCGGGATGTCGACGAGGGTGTCGAAGTCGGAGAAGGGGTCGCCGTCGACGATCGTCAGGTCGGCGATCCTGCCCTCCTGCACGGTGCCGAGATCCGCTTCCAGGCCGAAGAGGCGGGCCGGCACGGTGGTCGCGCTGTGCAGGGCTTCGGCGGGGGTGAAGCCGTGGGCGTGCAGGGCACGCAGCGCCAGATGCAGGGAGAGGCCTACCGGGACCAGCGGCGCGTCGGTGCCCAGGGCGATGCGGGCGCCGTGAGCCACGAGGCGCCGGTAGTCGGCCATCTCGGTGGCGAGGGCGCGCTGTTGGGCGTCGGTGGGCTCGGTATGGGCGCGGTCGCGCACGACGGCGACGTCCCAGGGCGGCATGAGGCGCGTCACGCGCGGATCGCCGGCAAGCCGCGGATCGGCGGCGAGCAGGATCTGCGCGGTGAACGGCGTGATGATCAACGCGAAGGACCCACCGGCGTACTGCTGCACCAGATCCTCGCCGACGCGGCCGAGCGGAGTCATGGCATGCCCGAACTCCAGGCGCTGGGTGGCCTGCAGATGGGTCGTCAGGCTCTGCCCCGCCGCCCGGCCCGGCGCGCACAGGTGGCTGCCGCTGGGCACGCCGAGCGCGGCGGCGACCTCGGCCGCCTCGGCCATGACCTCGCCCGCCGCGCGCACATAGGTCTTCACGAAATCGACGTCCAGGGCGGCGGCACGCCGGAGCGTACGCCGGACCCCGTCGCGGGTGCGGTGGGCGCGGCCCATGCTGTACGCGGTGCGCGAGCCGTCCAGGAGTTCGGCGCAGGCCAGCTGCCGCGGACCGCGCAGCTCCCCGGAGCCGGCGGCCTCCCGGAGCCGGACCGCGTCGTACAGCGGACTGCCGAGACAGGCCGTGGTCGTGATGCCGTACGCGAGCGCGGTGAGGCTCTGCCGGGCGCCGTAGGTGGCCGAATACGGGTGGGTGTGGCTGTCGAAGAGACCGGGGACGACGGTCCGGTCCGAGGCGTCGAGGGTGCGGTGCCCGGGGCGGCGGGCGCGGTGCGGCTCGACGGCGGTGATCCGTTTGCCGGTGACGAGGATGTCGACGTCGTGCCGCGGCGGCCCGCCGGTGCCGTCCCACAGCTGGCCGGCGTGGATCCGCAGCGGCTCGGGGGAGCCGGTCCCACCGCGCCCGGTGGTCAGGCGGAGCGGGAGCGTGTGGGTCCGGGCGGTGGTGAGGGAGAGGCGGCGCAGACGGCCGTCGGAGAGGTAGAGGAGCGTGCCGGAGTCCGCGGACCAGCTGGGGTGGTCGGCCGGCTCGTCGGTCAGCCGGCGTGCGGGACCGGTCGGGGTGCCGTCCGCCGCCACGGGCAGCAGCCACAGCGCCGACTCGGCCACCAGCGCCATCCAGCGGCCGTCGGGGGACCACACGGGCCCGGAGGCGACCCGGTCGGACAACGACTGGTGCTCGGCGGGCAGATGACGGCGTTCGCCGCCGGTGCGGGTGTCGATGACCCGGATGAGGTTGTAGCCCTCACGGAAGCGCTGGTTGAGCCGGTTGCGGTCGCAGAAGGCCACGTACCGGCCGTCGGGCGACCAAGTGGGGGCGCCGGGCGGCCCGTCGGTGGCCAGCGGCCGGGCCAGTCGCTCCTCGGTGCCCGTGGCCAGGGTGCGCACCAGCAGGTTCCCGGTCACGTCCAGGCAGGCCAGCCGGGTGCCGTCCGGGGACAGCGCGGGATACAGCCGCCCGCCGTCGGTCAACGGCTCGTCGGCGCCGCTGTCCAGGTGGTGACGGCGTACGGCCACCAGCCCGTCCTGGTCCGTGCAGTACAGCAGGCTGCGCCCGTCCGGCGCCCACACGGGCATCTGCAGCAAGTGCGTGTCGGCCGCCTGGAGCAGCTTGCGCGGCGTGCCCCCGGCCGGCATCAGCCACAGGGCGTTCAGCGCCACGAAGGCCACGCTGCGCCCGTCGGGGGAGAGGGCCGGCCGGTGCAGACCGCGTACCGGGGCCGGGCGCTCCGGCGTGAGCGGACGCCGTCGATGCGCCGCGGACGGATCGGGCACCGGCATCCGCGCGGTGAAGGGCACCTCCCGCACGGTGGAGCCGGCCAGCGAGCGGATCCGGATCCGGCCGTCCCCGACGTACAGCAGCTCGTCCTCGCTCAGCCAGCACGGCGGAGCGGCCGCCAGGTCCTCGTCCGCCGTGACGACCTCGCCGTCGACCATCAGCCGCGCCGCGTCCGCCGGAACCCCGGGGGTGCTCGCGCCGGTCAGATGCACATAGGCGATGCGCCCCGAGGGCGACACGGACGGGCACACCAACCGGCCCGAGGCCACCGTGCGCAGCACTTCGGCCGGGCCGCCCGAGACCGGTACCCGGACCAGCGACAGGCCGCCGTCGTTGCCGCCGCCCGGTGTGTGGGCGGCGCGTACGCACACCAGTGACCGCCCGTCCGCCGACCAGGCCGGATCGAAGTCCTCGTGGTCCCCGCCGGTGACCCGGCGCGGCCGGCTGTCGGCCAGGTCCAGCACCCACAGCCCGTAGGAGGAACCGGTGAGGGCGTCGCCGCCGCGTTCGGAGGAGAAGGCCAGCCGGGTGCCGTCCGGCGACCAGGCGACCCCGCGGTCGTCCCAGGGCCCGTCCGTCACCTGCCGCAGCCCGCCGCCGTCGGGTCGCAGCGTCCACAGATGGAAGCCGCCCCCGCGATACCCGCACACGGCCACCGTCTCCCCGTCCGGGGAGAGGGCGGGACGCGTCGACTCCAGCTCCCAGCCCGACACCTGTACGGCCGTCCCCCCGTCCCGCGGCACCCGCCACAGCACCCCCTGCACCTCGGCGATCAGCGCACCACCGCCCCGGCAGCCGGTGACCGAACCTCCGGTCAGCCGGGTGTAGGTGAGGAACCGCTTGCCGCGGCCGTCCGGCTCACCGGTCCCGGCCGGCACCCCCACGGCCGCCACCGCCCGCGAGGCCGCGGCGGTCACCAGCCCTGCCGCCGCCGTCCCGAGAAACCCGCGCCGGTCGACACTGCCGAAGTCCATCCCGTTCCCCCTGTCGTTCCTGCCGTCTCTGTCCCAGCGAAGTGGCAGAGGTACGCCCCGCACCAGTAGGCGATTTCAGCCACAGCGGCCCCGCCATACGCTCAGCGCAACGCCTGGAGGGCACGGCGGTCACGCCAGGTCACCCCGCCGGGCGGGCCACCGGCACCGGCCCTGGCCGGTATGCCCTCGGTGCGCCCCCGTCGCACCCTCCTGAAACCCGGTCCGGACGGCGACGCTTGGGCGCATGGGGGCACACGACGACCGCGGCATCCCGTCATCCGGAACCGACGAGCAGCGGCAGCGGCCCCCCGGCGCGCCCCGCCCCTGGGAGAACACGGACCGTGCCCAAGCCGCCCTCGACGGAGCCACCGGCCCGGAACCGCCCAGCCCGCCCCACTGCCCGCACTGCGGGCTCGCCGGTGAACGGCGCCCCACCTACACCGGTCAGCACGTCCTCCTCGAACCCGCTCTCGTGCTGCCCGCGCACCTGGTGCCCGGCGGCCACCGCTGGCACATCGACAGCAACGGGGTCGCCTGGAACGGCGGCTTCACGGAGCCCTTGGCCGGATCCCGTTGCCGCATCCCGCACCAGCTGGCCTGTCCCGGGCTCAGCCTGGACGAGATCCGGCCCTGGCGATGGCTGAGCGCGGTCCGCGAGGAGAACGCCCGCAGGGCACAGCGAAGGGCGGACGAGGAGGGCTGTCCGAAGGCACTGCCCGATGCCGGCTGAAACCTGCGGTCGGGGCGGCCGGAAGCGGCGCCGGACGCAGGAGCCACGGCGTCACCAGCCCGTCAGCAGCAGATGGTTGAGAAGCAGGGCCAGGATCGCCTGGGCCGTGAGCCAGGCGCGGGGGCGGGGGAGCAGGGCGCAGGCCGGGAGGAGCCAGAGGGCGAAGGGCAGCCAGATGCGTTCCGTCTCGGCCTTGCTCATGCCGGACAGGTCGGCGATCAGCAGGGCGACCAGGGTGGCGGTGACGAGGAGGGCGAGCTGTGTCTCCGCCTGGTGTGTGCGGTCGGGTCGGGGAAGCAGCGCCGTGGTCGTCCGACGCAGGCCCGCCGCCGTGGCCAGGCCGGTGATCAGGACCGTGCAGGCCAGGTTGGCCCAGACCCAGTAGCCGTAGGGGCGGGTGCCGCCGACGCCTTGGTAGTAGCGCGTGACGAGCAGATGGTAGGCCTGCCACCAGTCGAAGCCGGCGAGCGTGAACAGCACGGGGAACACGGCGAGTCCGGCGAGCAGGGAGAGCAGGAGGGCGGGGTGTGCTCGCAGCGAGGAGCGGGTGAGTGCCACGACCGTAGCGGCGATCAGCGCGAACAGGGTGAGGCCGTAGGAGAGATAGCAGGTCAGGCCGAAGAGGAGGCCCGAGCCCACCGCGCAGATGTGGGACCGGCGGGTCAGGGACAGGGCGAGCAGCGCCAGGGACCAGGCGGCGACGGCCGCGAAGTAGCCGTCGGCGGACGTGCCCTGCCACACCGCGGCCGGCGCCAGCACCAGGAACGGCGCGGCCCGGCGGGCGAGGGCTTCGTCGGCCAGCGCGCGCAGCGCGATGAGCACGGCCACGCATCCCGTGGCCCCCACGACGATGCACCACATCCCGGCCCAGCCGCCGCCCCGCAACCCGATCCGGTCCAGCAGGACGAAGGTGAGCGTGGCGGCCGGCGGATGCCCGGCGATATGGGCGGGCCAGGGGTCGGGGGTGCCGCTGACGATGTGGTGCGTGAAGTCGCGCAGGGTGGCCGGGATGTCGTGGAAGCGGCCGATGACCCGGAGGTACTCGTTGCTGGTGGTCAGCCGGACCGCGATGCCCTGCTGCCAGCCGTCGATCAGGGCCAGGGACAGGATCCAGGCCAGGGCGCTCGCCCAGGCCGCCGCGAGCAGCGCGCGCCAGGGCATCCGGGCCGCGACGGCGGGGCCGTACACCACGGTGGCCGCCGCCACCGTCAGGGCCGCCGGGGTGCCGGGCCCGATATGCGGGTCCCAGTCGGCGAACACCGGTGGCCAGTGCACGAACAGGGTGTGGCGGGTGTCCTGAATGTGCCGGCCGACGACGACGGCCGCCGTCACGAGCAGGGCGGCGGCACCGGCGGCGTACAGGTCGCGGCGGAGAGATCGAGTCACACCGGAACGCTAGGCCGGGACACCGGCGGCCGGCCGCCGTCCGGGCAGGACGTCAGCGTTTCGTCACCGGTCGCGTCCCCTTTCCGAGGGGTGTCCCGGCCTACGGTCGGGACATGCGCGACCATCCCCGTCTTCCCACGTCCCCAGGTTTCTGGCGCAGCCCGCTGCGCGGCCCCTGGTTCACCTCGGTGCTCGGCCTCGTGCTGCTCGTCGGCGTCACCGTGCTGTTCGTGACCGGTCTGGTGTCGTACGCCGCCTACAACCCGGGCCTGTCCCGGGTGAACGACCAGACGCCGGACAAGGGCATCCTGGGCTTCTATCTGTTCTCCTGGCCCACGAACCCGGTCTGGCTGTACCGGCTCACCCAGGGCGTCCATGTGACGCTGGGCATCACCCTGATCCCGGTCCTGCTGGCCAAGCTGTGGTCGGTGGTGCCGAGGCTGTTCACCCTGCCGCCGGCCCGCTCGGTGGCGCACGCGCTGGAGCGGATCTCGCTGTTGCTGCTGGTCGGCGGGGGTCTGTTCGAGTTCACGACCGGGGTGCTCAACGTCCAGCTGGACTATGTCTTCCCCGGCTCGTTCTACCCGCTGCACTTCTACGGGGCGTGGGTGTTCTTCGCCGCCTTCCTCGCCCACGCCGCGCTCAAGACACCGGCCGCGGTGCGCACCGTACGGCGGCGACGGCACGAGCAGAGCGACCTGGTCAGCCCGCGCCCCGCGCCGCCCACCGTGTCCCGGCGCGGCGCGCTGGGTCTGGTCGGCGGGGGTTCCCTGCTGCTGTTCCTGACCACGGTCGGACAGAGCCTCGGCGGGCCCTTCCGCCGTACGGCCCTGCTCGCGCCGCACGGCACGGCCGATCCCGGCGGCGGCCCGAACGGCTTCCAGATCAACAAGACGGCCGCCTACGCCGGCATCACCGCGGCCGACACCCATGAGGACTCCTGGCGGCTCGTCGTCACCGGCCGCACCGGGACCGTCCGGCTCAGCCGCGCCCAGCTGCTCCAACTTCCGCAGCACAGCGCGTCGTTGCCCATCGCCTGCGTGGAGGGCTGGTCGACCGCCGACCAGTGGTGGCGCGGGGTGCGGCTGCGCGACCTCGCGGCGCTCGTCGGGTACGACGGTGACCCGCCCGACGTGTTCGTGGAGTCCCTGCAACGCCACGGTGCCTTCCGCCGCGCCGCCCTGCGCGCCAACCAGGTCGCCGACGGGCGCTCCCTGCTCGCCCTGTCCGTCAACGGCGAGGAACTCTCCCCCGACCACGGCCACCCGGCGCGGATCATCGTGCCCGCGGCACCCGGTGTGCTCAACACCAAGTGGGTGGCCCGACTGACCTTCGGAGACCTGTGATGCCGCGCCGCGTAGCCCTGAAGCGCGTCCCTCTCGGCAGTCCCCTCCAACTGCTGCTGCTCGCCTCTTCGTTCGCGCTCGCCGCGTACGCCGGGATCCGGCTGCTCGCCGGTGACTGGTTCGGGGTGGCGCTGTGGATCGTGGGCGCCGCCCTGCTGCACGACCTCGTCCTGCTGCCGCTGTACACGCTGGCCGACCGGGCGGTCGTCCGCGGCCTCGGAGCGGCCGGACGGCGCGGCTGGACGCTCTACGTACGCGTCCCGGCGCTGCTGTCCGGGCTGCTCCTGCTCGTCTGGTTCCCGCTGATCAGCGGGATGGTGGCCGGGCCTTACCGGGTGGCCACCGGGCTCT
The DNA here is from genome assembly GCF_000497445.1 of Streptomyces roseochromogenus subsp. oscitans DS 12.976. Classification (NCBI taxonomy): domain Bacteria; kingdom Bacillati; phylum Actinomycetota; class Actinomycetes; order Kitasatosporales; family Streptomycetaceae; genus Streptomyces; species Streptomyces roseochromogenus. The sequence continues at coordinate 9,027,428 of NZ_CM002285.1, forward strand.
CCCCGGACGGCTTCCTCGCCCGCTGGCTGCTGATCAGCGCTGTCCTCTTCGGCGGTTCGGCGCTGCTCCTGGTCCGGCGGCTGCGCAGCGCGGCGAAGCAGCGGCCGTCCGCGCTCCACTGAGCCACGGGCCGCCACCCGGCCCTGCGCGCGTACCGCAGCAGGGCCGGGGTGCCGAGGCGCGCCCAGGGGAAGGGGGCGCCGGTGGTGCGGGGGACGCCTGTCGTGTCGACGACCTGGACCCGGGCGCGTTCGTCGACGTGTCCCGGCACGGTCTCGGCGATCAGCAGACCGCCCGGGCGCAGCAGCGCAGCCACCCGCTCCAGCAGGGCGGCCGGCTCCCCGCCGATGCCGATGTTGCCGTCCATGAGCAGCACGGTGTCCCAGCGGCCCTCGCCGGGCAACGGCTCGAACACCGAGCGCCGCAGCGCCTGCCCGCCGAGCCCCACCGTGTGGTCGACGGCGGCCTCGCTGACGTCGATGCCGAGCACGGTACGGCCGCGGGCGGCCAGATCCGCGACCAGCCGGCCGGG
>NZ_CM002285.1:9028009-9028903 GCF_000497445.1 Streptomyces roseochromogenus subsp. oscitans DS 12.976
ACCGGGCTGCGCCTGCACGACCTGGGCCCGCTGCGCGCCGCGCGCCGCGAGCCGCTGCTCGCGCTGGACCTCACCGACCGGCGCAGCGGCTATCCGCTGCAGATGGTCGTCCGCGCGGCCGACGCCGGCTGGCGCATCGCCGAGCACGACGTGCCCTACCGGCCGCGCACCGGTGCCTCCAAGGTGACGGGCACCTGGCGCGGCACCTGGCAGGCGGTGCGGGACATGAGCCGCGTGCTGGCCGAGACCCCGGCCGACGGGAGGCTCGTACGATGACCACGCTGCTCGTCATCGCCAAGGAACCGCTCCCAGGGCGCGTCAAGACCCGGCTCACCCCGCCGTTCACCCCGCGGCAGGCGGCCCGCCTCGCGGAGGCAGCGCTCTCCGACACCCTGCACGCCGTGGCGGCAGCGCCCGCGGCCCGGCGGGTCCTCGTCCTCGACGGGGCGCCGGGACCGTGGCTGCCGCCCGGCTTCGAGGTGCTGCCGCAGTGCGCGGGCGGGCTGGACGAGCGGCTGGCGGACGCCTTCGCGCACTGCTCGGGCCCGGCTCTGCTCATCGGCATGGACACCCCGCAGGTGACGCCTGAGCTGCTCACCGTGGACTTCGCGGGCTGCGACGCGTACTTCGGTCCGGCGGAGGACGGCGGGTTCTGGGCCCTGGGCCTGGCCCAGCCCGACCCCGCGCTGCTGCGGGGCGTGCCCATGTCGACACCCGAGACCGGGGCGGTGCAGCGGGAGCGGCTGCTGGCCGCCGGGCTGCGGGTGCGCGAGCTGCCCCGGCTGAGGGACGTCGACACCGCCGCCGACGCGCACGCCGTCGCCGCGCTGGCCCCCCACGGGCGGTTCGCCGCCCGGCTGGCCCGCTGTACGCCGGTCGCCCGGTGATGGGCGG
>NZ_CM002285.1:9028953-9067291 GCF_000497445.1 Streptomyces roseochromogenus subsp. oscitans DS 12.976
CGGCGCAGCATCCGCGCCAGCGCGAGATTGCCCGCGCGGGCGTGCGCGGGCCAGGCACCCCGGCTCTCGGGGCGCCGCCGGCCGAGCACCAGGTCGGCCGCGCCCTCCCGGATCTCCCGCACGAAGGGGACGAGCAGCGCGGGATCTAGGGAGGCGTCGCAGTCGCAGAAGCACACGATGTCGCTCGTGGCCGCGGTCAGCCCGGCATGGCAGGCGGCACCGAAGCCGCGCCGCGGCTCGTGCACCACCGTCGCGCCGAGCGCGCGGGCGATGCCGGGCGAGCCGTCGGTGGAACCGTTGTCGACGACGAGGGCGCGCCAGCCGGCCGGAATCCGGTCGAGTACCCAGGGCAGGGCCTCGGCCTCGTCCAGGCAGGGAAGCACCACGTCGACGTCCGTTGAAGTGGTTGTCACGGTTTCACCCTACGAACGCGAATCGGGCATATCGGACTCTCGGTCCTTACGAAACGCGGACGCCCGGACCGTGGCGCACCGAGGACGGGCGCGCGGTGCGACGCTTGAGACATGCAACCGCTGTACGAGCCCCACTGGACCGAAGCCGCAGGCGAGACGGCCCGGATCCTGGTCGTCGACGACGACCCGACCGTCGCCGAGGTCGTCACCGGATATCTGCACCGCGCCGGCTATCTGGTCGACCGCGCCGACGACGGCCCGACCGCCCTCACCCGCGCCGCCGCGCACCGGCCCGACCTCGTGGTGCTCGACCTGATGCTGCCCGGCATGGACGGCCTGGAGGTGTGCCGGCGGATGCGGGACCGCGGTCCCGTGCCGGTCATCATGCTCACCGCCCGCGGCGACGAGGACGACCGCATCCTGGGCCTGGAGGTCGGCGCCGACGACTACGTCACCAAGCCCTTCAGCCCCCGTGAACTGGTCCTGCGCGTCGAGTCGGTGCTGCGCCGCAGCCGCCCCGCCACCACGGGACACCGGCTGGCCGCGGCCGGACTCGCCGTCGACCCCGACGCCCGAAGGGCCACCAAGAACGGCGGCGAACTCGCGCTGACGCTCCGCGAGTTCGACCTGCTCGCCTTCTTCCTGCGGCACCCCGGCCGCGCCTACAGCCGCGAGGACCTGATGCGCGAGGTCTGGGGCTGGGACTTCGGCGACCTGTCCACCGTCACCGTCCATGTCCGCCGGCTGCGCGGCAAGGTCGAGGACGACCCGGCCCGGCCCCGCCTGATCCAGACGGTCTGGGGCGTGGGCTACCGGTTCGAGCCCTCCGGGGCGGTGCTCTGACCATGCGCGACACCCTGCTCATCGCCCTCTACGCCTTCGCCGGCGCCGCGGCCGCCGGGGCCGCGGGAGCGGGCGTGCTGCGCCTGATCCGGCGCCGCTCGCTCACCGCCTCCGTCGCTGTGGTCGCGGCAGTCGCCGTCGGCGCGATGCTCGCCGGCACGCTCGCCGTGGCCTGGGCGATGTTCCTCTCCTCGCACGACCTCACGGTGGTCACCACGGTCGTGGCGATGGCGGCCGTGGTCTCCCTGGTCACCGCGCTGCTCCTGGGCCGCTGGGTGGTCGCCCGCAGCCGTGCCCTCACCGACGCCGCCCGCTCCTTCGGCGACGCCGGCGCCTTCGCCGCCCCGGACGGCCCCGCCACCGCCGAACTGACCGCTCTCAGCCACGAGTTGGCCGCGACCAGCGCACGGCTCGCCGAATCCCGGGAAAGGGAGCGGGCGTTGGAGAAGTCCAGGCGCGAACTGGTCGCCTGGATCTCACACGACCTGCGCACCCCGCTGGCCGGGCTCCGAGCCATGTCCGAGGCCCTGGAGGACGGCGTGGCGACGGACCCCGACCGCTACCTCAAGCAGATCCGCACCGAGGTGGAACGCCTCAACGACATGGTCGGCGACCTCTTCGAACTCTCCCGCATCCACGCGGGCACCCTCCCGCTGAGCCCGGCCCGGATCTCCCTGTACGACCTGGTCGGGGACGCGCTCGCGGGCGCCGACCCGCTCGCCCGGGAACACGGCGTACGACTCGTGGGCGATCGCGTCGAACCGGTACCCGTCGAGGTGGACGGCAAGGAGATGACCCGGGTGCTCGGCAACCTCCTGGTCAACGCCATCCGCCGCACCCCTGCCGACGGCACGGTCGCGATCGCCGCCGAACGCACCGACGAGGGCGTGGTGCTGTCCGTGACGGACGGCTGCGGCGGTATCCCCGAGGAGGACCTGCCGCGGGTCTTCGACACCGGCTGGCGCGGCACCGACGCCCGCACCCCACCGGCGGGCGCGGGCCTCGGCCTGGCGATCGTCCGCGGCATCGTGGAGGCCCACCAGGGCCGCGCCACCGTCCGCAACATCCCCGGCGGCTGCCGCTTCGAGGTGACCCTGCCCGCGGCGCCGTAGAGGGGCTCGCGCACCCGGCCCGGGGACCGGTCCACGGCCGCCTCAGGCGGACGCGTCCGCCGCGAACTCCCGCATCCCCTCCGCGAACCCGACCTGCGGCTTCCACCCCAGCGCGGACCGCAGACGGGAGGAGTCGGCGGTGATGTGCCGTACGTCCCCGAGCCGGTACTCCCCGGTGACCACGGGCTCCGGTCCGCCGCACGCGGCCGCCAGGGCATGGGCGAGCTCGCCTACGGTGCGCGGCTCACCGCTGCCGGTGTTGTACGCCGTGAGGACACCCGGGGCGGTCTCCGCCTCCAGCGCGGCCACGTTCGCCTCCGCCACGTCCCGGACATGCACGAAGTCCCGGCGCTGGCGCCCGTCCTCGAACACCCGGGGGGCTTCCCCGCGGGCCAGCGCCGAGCGGAAGAAGGACGCGACCCCGGCGTACGGGGTGTCCCGCGGCATCCGGGGCCCGTACACGTTGTGGTAGCGCAACGACACCGCCGACCCGCCCGTACTGCGGGCCCAGGCGGCGGCCAGGTGCTCCTGGGCCAGCTTGGTCGTGGCGTACACATTGCGCGGATCGGCCGGGGCGTTCTCGTCGACCAGCCCGGGGCTCAGCTCCGCCCCGCAGCGCGGGCACAAGGGCTCGAACCGTCCCGCGTCGAGGTCGGCGACGCTCCGGGGCCCGGGCCGTACGACCCCGTGCCGCGGGCACGCGTAACGCCCCTCGCCGTACACCACCATCGACCCCGCCAGCACCAGGCGCCGCACCCCCGCCTCCGCCATGGCCGCGACCAGCACGGCCGTACCGAGATCGTTGCGCGAGACGTACTCCGCCGCGTCGGCGACGCCGTTGCCCAGCCCGACCATCGCCGCCTGGTGGCAGACGGCGTCCACCCCGGCCAGCGCCCGCGCGACCGAAGCCGGATTGCGCACGTCCGCGCCGGGATCCTCGCGGACGTCGTACACCAGCGGCTCGTGCCCGCTCGCCCGCAGCGCCTCGACGACATGGGACCCGATGAACCCGGCACCGCCGGTGACCAGTACACGCATACGGCCACGCTAGACGCGGACGGTCCCGCTATCGGCCGACACGGCGGTCGCGTCATGACTCCGTAAGAGGTGCGCTCGCGGGGTACGGGCGGGCGCGGTGGCACACCGGCGCGGGAGTCACGCGAATGCGAGGCGAGCGTGCGGTGCGTGAGGTTTTAAGAATCTCCGTCAACAACGTTGACTCCTGGGTGCGGCGCCCTCACATTACCTACCAGTAGAACCGTGAAGTAACCCCACCTGTAACGGCACTTCCCCCTGCTCTGAGCCGCCGCATTCTCGTGCACCAGCACACGGCCGGGCACCGTCATGCCCGCCTGCTCGGTGTCCCCATCCCGAGAACCCCGAGAACCAGGAGCCCATGCCCATGCCCATGCCTGCCCTGCGCCGTGCCATCGCCGCGACCTCCGCACTCGCCGGTGCGCTGGCCCTCGGCCTCACCGCCGCACCCGTCCAGGCCGCCACCACCCTGAACTACGCCGCCCTCGGCGACAGTTACAGCGCTGCCTCAGGCGTGCTGCCCGTTGACACGAGCAATCTGATCTGCCTGCGGTCCACGGCCAACTACCCCCACGTCATCGCCGCCCGCACCGGCGCCCGGCTGACCGACGTCACCTGTGGCGCCGCTCAGACCAAGGACTTCGCCGGGTCGCAGTACCCCGGAGTCGCCCCGCAGGCGGACGCCGTCACCGCGGACACCGACCTGGTGACGCTGACCATCGGCGGCAACGACAACGGCACCTTCATCAACGCCATGCTCGCCTGCGGCAGCGCGGGCATTCTCACCGCGGGCCAGGGCAGCCCCTGCAAGGACATCTACGGCAGCTCCTTCGACGACGCCATTGACACGAACACCTACCCCGCGCTGAAGAACGCGCTGAGCAGCGTCCGGGCCAAGGCGCCGGGCGCCCGCGTGGCGGTGCTCGGCTACCCGTGGATCACCCCCGCCGAGGCCGACCCGTCCTGTTTCGCCCAACTGCCCATCGCCTCCGGCGACGTACCGTACCTGCACGCCCTGCAGGCCCACCTCAACGCCGTCGTGCAGCGCGCCGCCGAGGAGACCGGGGCCACCTACGTGGACTTCTCCCAGGCCTCCGAGGGACACGACGCGTGTCAGGCCGTCGGCACCCGATGGATCGAGCCGCTGCTGTTCGGGACGAACATCGTGCCCGTCCACCCCAACGCGCTCGGCGAACAGCGCATGGCCGAGCGCACCATGAGCGTCCTCGGCCTCGACTGACCCCTGGGAGGGCTCGGCAGGTCAGGCGCGTGCGCCGCCGTCCACCCGCAGCACCGTGCCGGTCACGAAGGAGGAACGGTCGCTCAGGAGCCATGCGGCGGCCTGGGCGATCTCCTCGGGTACGGCGGCGCGGCGCAGCGGGGTGACGGCGGTGAGCCGTTCCTGGAGCCCGGGGGCCTCGGCCTCCCAGGCCCGGATCATCTCCGTCAGCGTGTTGCCGGGGGCGATGGCGTTGACCCGGATGCCCTCGGGGCCGTAGGTCACGGCGGCCGACTCCGTCAGGCTGTTCACCGCCCGCTTCATCGCACCGTACGCCGGCAGCTCGGGATTGCCCCGCAGACTGCCGACGGACGAGTTGTTGACGATGGCGCCCGTCCCGGCGGTGGCCCGGATGGCGGCCACCTCGGCGACCATGGCCAGCCAGACGCCCTTGAGGTTCACCGTGTAGACCTCGTCGAAGTCGGGCTCCGGCAGTTCGTCCATGGGGCCGGGCCGCTGGATCGTCGCACCGTTGTTGAAAGCGACGTCGAGACGGCCGTACAGCTGGACCGTACGGTCCACGGCCGCCCGCACGCTGACCGCGTCCGCCAGATCGCACACGATGTAGTCCGCGGTGCCGCCCGCCGCACGGATCTCCTCGGTCACCGCCTTCAGCTGCGCCTCCGTGCGGGCCGCGAGCACCACCCGGGCCCCTTCCCGGGCGAAGAGCCGCGCCGCGGCGGCTCCGATCCCGCGCCCGGCCCCGGTGACGAAGGCGACCTTGCCGGTCAGGAGGCCGGAGGTGTGCGACGCGGGTGTTTCGATGAGCTGTGTGTTCTCCATGGCAGCGAGCCTGCGCCCGTGAGCAGGGCCCATCCAGGCACCGCCAGTACCTGGATCGCCGCTGTGGCACCCGTGCACACTTCAGGTGTGGACAGAGCGGAACTGGCGGCCTTCCTGCGCAGCAGGCGCGAGCGGATCAGCCCCGCCGATGTGGGCCTGCCCGTCGGGCCGCGCCGCCGCACGCCGGGGCTGCGCCGCGAGGAGGTGGCGCAGCTGGCCTACATCTCGGCCGAGTACTACACCCGGCTGGAGCAGGCCCGCGGCCCGCGCCCCTCGCGCGAGGTGCTGGCCGGGCTGGCCCGGGCCCTGCGGCTGACGGACGCCGAACGCGACCACCTCCACCTGCTGGCCGGCGCCCCGCCGGGCCGGCCGCCCGGACCCTCGCGCGAAGTGCCGCAGAGCATCCTCGACCTGGTGCACCGACTGCCGCGGTCCGCCGCCTTCGTGACCTCCGCCCTCCTGGAGGTGCTCGCCTGGAACGAGCTGGCCGCCGCCCTCATGGAGGACTTCTCGGCCCTGTCCCGGCGCGACCGCAACCTGGCACGCCGAGCCTTCCTCGGGCCGCTTCCCGGGGGACGGAGGCTGTACGGCGTGTCCGACGCCGACGCGTTCGCCCGCCACGCGGCCCGGCGCCTGCGCACCACCGCCGCCCGCTACCCGGACGATCCCGAGGTGAGCGCGCTGATCCGTGAACTCCTGGCCGGAAGCGAGGAGTTCGCCGGGCTGTGGGCCTCCCACGACGTGGCCGCGGAGCCCACGCTGTGCAAGACGTTCCAGCACCCGCTGGTAGGGCCGGTCACCGTCAACTGCGACGCCCTCGACCTCACCGACCGGGACCAGCAGGTGGTCATCTACACCGCCGTCCCCGGTTCGTCCTCCGAGGAGGCGCTGCGGCTGCTGTCGGTCATCGGCACCCAGCGCATGGACGCGTCCGGCTGAACTTCCTGTGCCGGCCGCGCGTTCAGCTCCGCTGGAAGAACTCCACCTCGCCGACCGCGACCACACGCTGCCCGGTGAGTCCCATGACCGAGCCCAGCACCAGCGGTACCTTCACCACGTCGTCGATCCCGGTCGCGACGCTCTGCTCGCCTGCTTTGTCGCCGAGGTCGATCTCCTCGTGGTGCACCGAGCCGTCCGCCGAGGTGATGAGGCTCCGGCCCCCGGCGCCCCCCAGTAGTGGTTGATGAGCCCGTCCGTGGGGTCCTTCGCCGGATGCCCGGGCACAGCGCCAGGACCACGGCCAGCGTCACGAGCACCTGGATCCACCTCCGGGACCCCGCACGCACCCGGCGCCGGAACGGCCAGATCGTCCGCCACCAGGGCAGCGATGCCCGGTCCTCCGCCAGAGCGTCTCCGCCTGATCCGTTCGTCGCTGCCCTGCCGTGCGTTCCGGCAGGGCAGCGACACTTGATCAGCAGTACAGGTTGCTGCCCGGTGAGACGCCGAGGATCTGGGTGAAGCGCTGGTAGGCGTCGACTCGGCTCTGGACCTGGGCGGGGTTCTTGCCGTCGCATTCCAGGGAGCCGTTGATGGACCGGATGGTCTGGCCGAAGCCGGCGCCGTTGACGATGGCGTTGTGGGGGGTCATGGTGCCCGGTCCTGACTGGGTGTTCCAGTACCAGAGGCCGGTCTTCCAGGAGACGGCAGGGTCGTTCTCGACCTGCCAGGGGTTGTTCAGGAGGTCGATGCCGAGTGCGTCGCCGGCGGCCTTGTAGTTGAAGTTCCAGGACAGCTGGAGCGGGCCGCGGCCGTAGTACGCAGCTTGTCCGGCGGGGCAGCCGTAGGGCTGGCTCCAGTCGCAGTAGGTGGGGTAGTTGGCGGTGTTCTGCTCGACGACGTAGACCAGGCCGCCGGTCTCGTGGCTCACGTTGGCGAGGAAGGCGGCGGCCTCCTGCTTCTTGACCGTGTCGCTGCCGGTGTTCGCGAAGCCGGGGTAGGCGGTCAGCGCCTGGACGAGCCCGTTGTAGGTGTAGAAGGAGTTCCTGTTCGGGAACATCTGATTGAACTGGGCTTCGCTCACGACGAATCCGGAAGGCGTGCCGCTCCCGCCGCCGGCCGGGGCGTTCCACTTCTGGTTCGCACCACCCGTACAGGTCCAGATCTGCAGCTGCGTACCGTTGGCGCTGTTGTTGTCCCGCACGTCCAGGCACTTGTTCGCGGCCGGGTTGACGATGTCGTGGGCCGCGGTGACCACCCACTGCTGATTCGCGCCGCCGCCGCAGTCCCACAGCTGGACCGCCGCGCCGTCGGCGGTGCCGCGGTCGACGACGTCCAGGCACTTGCCGAGCGCCCGCAGAGTGCCGTCGCCCGGGTTCGACGACCAGATCTGGGCGCTGGTTCCATTGCAGTCGTAAAGCTGTACGGCGGTGCCGTTGGCGCTGTTGGCTCCGGCCACGTCGACGCACTTGCCGGCGAGTCCGGTGACCTGGCCGTCCGCGGCCTGCGCGGGCGTGGCGGTGAACAGCGCGGTCAGGAGGGTGGCGGCGACGCCGCCGGCCAAGAAGCGTCCGAGACTTCTCAAGCGCGGGCGTCTGTAAGGGGTTTCGGCGAGGCGGAGGTGCATCGAGAGGTGCTCCTGTCCTGGTCGAGCGGATGAGTTCGTACGGCCGTGGGCGCGCGTGTCGAGCCGCCGGCCGGCGGAGTGATCACGCGGGGGTCAGTTGAGGACCGTCTCCGTGACGACGATGTGACCGGCGTCGGGATCGAGGCTCCCGCCGAGCCGGCTGAAAGCGCCGTCCGTCAGGTCCAGACACTTGGGTTGCTGCGGAGTCGAGGCGAACGTGCCCCGGTCGTTGATGCGGACCACCAGCGACGCGCCGTTGGCGACATTGGTCACCTGCACCGCGGTCCCGAAGGGCAACTGGGGCCGGCGGCTCAGCGATGTCGCCGCCGTGTCGGCGTCGTTGTCGAAGAGTTCGCCGCTGGCCGTCAGGGCCCCGGGCGGCTGGGGGCCGTAGTGGGTCGCCCAGCACTGGTCGGACGACGCCTGTGCGGCCGGGGCGTTCCACTTCTGGTTGGCGCCGCCGCCGCAGCTCCAGATCTGGATCCGGGTGGCGTTGGCGGGGTTGTCGTCGGTGACGTCCAGGCACTTGTTCGCCTGGGGGTTGACGATGTCGTGGGCAGCGGTGACGGTCCATTTCTGGTTGGCGCCGCCGGTACAGGACCACAGCTGCGCCTTGGCGCCGTCGGCGGTGGAATTGCCGGTCACGTCCAGGCACTTGCCGAGGGCGCGGATCGTGCCGTCGGAGCCGACCGTCCACTGCTGGGCGTTCGTGCCGTTGCAGTCGTAGAGCTGGACGGGGGTGCCGTCGGCGGATTTGGCCCCGGCGACGTCGAGACACTTGCCGGCGAGTCCGGTGATGGTGCCTGTGTCGGCCTGGGCGGGGGAGGCGTTGAGCAGGATTGCTGAGAGACCCAGTGCGGCCGCCAGGACGGCGCCGGGGAAGGACTTGGCCATGTAGACGGTGGCCCTTTCGGATGGGGTGGGCAGCGGGCAGCGTTCACCTCTGGAACGACTGGTCAACGGTGAACGCGGCGTGCGGGATGTGGCTGAACCGTGAAACTAGAGGTCCAGACCAGTTGCGTCAAGTAGTGAAGTAAGCCATGAAGTAAGGGAGTTGGTGCCCATGCGCCCAGAGTGCGGTGCAGGCCGTTGACGTCCCGGAGGGGACGTGGTGAAACCCGGACGCGATATGAGGGAAAATGGTTGCCTGGAGAAACCACAGGGAACGCGTGAAAGGCCCGCCATGCCGCACCTCACCATCGATCACTCCGTCCGCCTGACCGGAGCCTTCGATGCTTGTGCTCTTGTGAAGGAACTGCATCCGCTCGTGGTCGAGGAGTCCGGTTCGTCGGGTGTGTGCAAGACGCTGATCCGCCCGGTGGAGACCTATGCAGGGGACCCGCCGGGCAGGGAGACCGCTTTCGTCCACGTGGAAGTCGGCCTCATGCCCGGCCGCTCCGAGGCGCAGAAGGCGCGGCTGTCCGAGAGTGTGCTGGGCCTGCTCGCCAGGCATCTGCCGGCGGGCGACGATGCGGAGGGACAGGTGGTCATCTCGGTGGAGGTGCGCGACCTCGCCGGCTCCTACCGGCTTTCGCCGTCCGCGCGTTGAGACGTCGGGCTGGATTCGGATACGGCGCTACGGCGGTTCCGGCGCGCCCGAATTCGGTTGTCCGCCGCGTCGCGCCCGCACTACGTTGCCGCGGTGGAACTCTTCTCACGTTCTTGGACGGCGCTGCGCACGGCGGTCGCCGAGCTTCCGGACGCGGACTTCGCACGGCCGTCGGGCTGTAGCGGCTGGCTGGTCCGGGACCTGGTGTGCCACCTGGTCACCGACGCGCAGGACGTCCTGATCACGCTTGTCACTCCCGCCGACACCGAACCGACCGTGGACGCGGTCACCTACTGGAAGCTGGTCGAGCCCCCGACCGGCGAGGACCCGCTCGACGCTCTGACCCCTCGGCTGGCCGCCGCCTACGGCGAGCCGCGGTGGCTGAAGTTCCACCTGGACGACGTCGGTTCCGCGGCGGGCCGCGCCGCCGAACTCGCCGATCCGGCCGCCCGTGTCGGCACCCGCGACGAGGTGCTGACCGTCGGCGACTACCTGTCCGCGTACGTGGTCGAGTGGACCCTGCATCACCTCGACCTGATCGCCCATCTGCCGGCGGCCGCCGATCCGTCCGCCGAGACCCTCGCGGCGGCCCGCGCGTCGCTGGAGAAGATCGCCGGTACGGCGTTCCCCGCCGCGCTCTCCGACAAGGACGCGCTGCTGATCGGCACCGGTCGCCGTACACCGACCGACGCCGAGAAGGCCGTACTGGGCGATCTCGCCTCCGAACTCCCGTTCGTTCTCGGCTGAACGGCGCAGCTCGGACCGTGACCATCTGATGAGATGGTCTTCGTATGGGGTCACTATCATGTGGCTGCAAGACAACCATTCGAACGGCCCGTCGAACATGGGCTGTTCGGGGTCGCCGATGCCAGGGACCGCTCCCCGGGCTGCGGTGATCTTCCTGTCCAGGAGGACCTTCCGCATGTTCCGACGTATTGGCAGTACAGTCGTCCGACATCCCGTGTGGACGATAGTGGCATGGCTGATCGCCGCGGTGGCGATCGTCGCCACCGCTCCGAGTCTGCCCTCGAACAGTGACGAGAGCAGCTTTCTACCCAAGAGTTATGAGTCGATCAAAGCGGCGGATCTACAGCAGAAGGCGTTCCCCAGCGCCTTCACACCGTCCGCGATCGCGCTCTACCAGCGCACGGACGGCGGCAAGCTGACCGCCGCCGACCAGCAGGACATCGTCCGGATCAGCACCGAACTGGGCAACAAGCACATCGACCAGGTGCAGAAGGTCGTCCCCGGCCTGCCGTCCAAGGACGGCAGGTATGACCTGACCCTGGTCCAGATGGACAGCAGGAACGCCGGTCAGCCCAAACAGGCCGACGCGGCCAAGACGTTGCGCGACGACGTCAAACAACTGGCCAAGGGTACGCATCTCGACGTCAAGCTCGGCGGCTCCGCCGCCCAGGCCCTCGACCAGCAGGACTCGTCCAAGCGGGGACAGGCACTGATCGGCTTCGGCACCTTCGCCATCATCCTGGTGACGTTGCTGATCATCTTCCGGGCACCGATCCTGGCCGTACTGCCCCTGGTGCTGATCGGCCTGGTGTCGGCCATCGCCAACGGTCTGATCGCCTACGCCACCAAGCTGTTCGACCTCCAGGCCAACAGCTCGATCTCGTCGATCCTGATCGTCGTGCTCTTCGGCGTGGGTACGGACTACTTTCTCTTCCTGATGTTCCGCTACCGCGAACGCCTGCGCGCCGGTGACGAACCCAAGCAGGCCATGGTCAACGCGGTCGCCCGGGTCGGGGAGGCCATCGCCTCGGCGGCCGGGGCCGTCATCATCGCCTTCCTCGCGCTGGTGCTGTCCACCCTCGGCTTCCTCAAGCAGATGGGCCCGGCGCTCGCCATCGCGGTCGGCGCGACCCTCGTCGCGGGTCTGACCCTGATCCCGGCCGTGGTCTCGCTCATCGGACCGAAGGTCTTCTGGCCTTCCAAGTCCTGGCAGAAGGAGCCGGAGAACGCCCGGTTCGCCGCCCTCGGCCGCGGGGTGCAGCGGCGTCCGGCGCTGACCGCCGCGGTGTCCGGCCTCATCCTGGTCGCGCTGTCGCTCGGCGTCTTCAGCTTCAACGCCACCTTCGACCTGGCATCGGGCTCCATGCCGAAGACCAAGGAGTCCATGGTCGTCCAGGACCAGATGCAGAAGGCGTACTCGGCAGGCGCCGCGGCACCCACCGACGTCTACCTGTCCAGCACCGACGGCAAGCCGCTGGACAAGACCGGCTTCGACGCGTACGCGCAGAAGCTCGGCTCCGTGGACGGGGTCGCCAGCGCCCGTATGACTCAGCTGAACAAGGAAGGCACCACCGCCGACTTCACCGTCACGCTCAAGTACGAGGCGTCGACGGACAAGGCGATCGACACCGTGGGCAAGGTGCGCGACGCCGCCCACTCCGACGCCCCAGCCGGCACCGAGGCGCTCGTCGGCGGCATGTCCTCGATCTACAAGGACATCAACACCGCGGTGAACCACGACTACAAGACGGTCTTCCCGGTGGCCGCCCTCCTCATCATGGTCATCCTGGGCCTGCTGCTGCGCAGCGTGGTCGCCCCCTGGTACCTGATCGCCTCGGTGGGCCTCGGCTTCGGCGCCACTCTCGGCGCCACCGTGTGGATCTTCCAGAAGGGGCAGGGACACTCGGGTCTGATGTTCATGCTCCCGGTGATCATGTATCTGTTCGTGGTCGCCATCGGTACCGACTACAACATCCTCATGATCGCCCGGCTCCGCGAGGAGGCCCGCGAGGGCCGCGAGCCGCGCGAGGCGGCCGGCATGGCACTGCGGCACGCCGGGCCGACCGTCGCCGCGGCCGGCTTCATCCTGGCGGCGACCTTCGCCACGATGATGCTGGCGGGCAACTCGCTGCTCACGGAGATGGGTTTCGCGGTGTCCTTCGGCATCGCCGTCGCCGCCTTCGTCATGGCGATGTTCTTCACGCCGAGCCTCACCGCCCTCATCGGCCACGCCGCGTGGTGGCCGGGGCACGGCGACCGGAGCGAGGTGACGACGCCGGGAGCGGGCCCCGGACCGAGCGGTTCTGCGTCGGCCTATGGCACCGACCGGGACTCCTTCGCCCGTGATCCCGCGGGACGCCGCAACTAGCGGCGGCGTGCCGGGGGAGTCCTGCCGAGCCACCACGGCCCGGCAGGACTCCCTGCCTGCGCGTCGCGGAGCGCCCGTCAACCGAGCTGGTGACACCGGCAGTTAACCCAACCGGGATGCCCGCATCAACCGCCGCACGGATGGACGTCCGACGCGGCGAGCACGCTCGGGTGCATGGCATTCACCTCGCACAGACCCGGATGGGCACGCGCGACGGCCGTCACGGTGACCGCCCTGCTCATCCTCCTCGCTCCGCCCGCCGGCCGGGCCACCGCCGCCGGGGCGACCCTCCCGCTCGGCGACCCCGGACTCGCCGAGACCCGTACGACGCGGACCCTGGCCGACGGCGTGACCCTCACCCGTATCGTCCGGGGGACCGAGCCCGCCCCGGCCGGCCAGATCGACACCACGACCCACGGCCCCTGGAAGGTCGACGTCCTGACGATCGACCCGCACCGGGCGCACGGGCACCTGCGGGCGACGTACGGCCCCGACCTGGCCCACACGGAGAAGACGACCGAGCTGGTGCGCTCCTCCGGGGCCCTGGCCGGCGTCAACGCCTCCTTCTTCACCTACACCGCCAGCGCGGAGTACCCCGGGGACCCGGTGGGGCTCGGCCTCTACGACGGACGGCTGCTCAGCGAGCCCACCGGCGACGACACGGAGGCCGACCTCGTCGTGGACGCCCACGACAACCGCGTCGTGATGGGCCGGCTGAGCTGGAAAGGCAGCCTGCACAACCGGCGGACAGGAGCCACGCTGCCGCTGAAGTACGTGAACCATCCGCCCGTCGTGCCGCCCGCCTGCGCCGGCCTGACCGACGAGACCCGGTGCGCCGTTCCCGGTGACGTCGTGCGCTTCACGCCCGAGTTCGACGGGACCACGCCCGCCGGCGCGGGCGTCGAGGTGGTCCTCGACCGGCACGGCTGCGTCGTACGCACCCAGTCGACGCGAGGCACCCACCTGACCTCCGGCCAGACCTCGGTGCAGGCCACGGGAGCCGACGCGGCTGCCCTGCTGCACACCGCGGACGGGGGCTGCCTGCGGACCGAGTCCGTGCTCACCGACGAGCAGGGCCGGCGACTGCCCGTGCACCCGGGGCTGTTCGGCGTGAACGGCCGCTATCGCCTCACCGCGCACGGCCGCATCGTGGTGCCGGCCGGCGCGGGCAGCTTCTTCGCGCGCAACCCGCGCACGATCGCCGGTACGACCCGCGACGGCAAGGTCGTGCTGGCGACCATCGACGGCCGGATGACGACCAGTGTCGGCACCACGATGGACGAAACGGCGGCCGTCGCCCAGGCGTTGGGCCTGACCGACGCGGTCAACCTGGACGGCGGCGGCTCCACGACCATGTCCGTCGAGGGCACCCTGGCCAACCACCCCAGCGGGACCACCGAACGCGCCGTGGGCGACGCCCTGGTCTTCGTACCCGGCCCCTACCGCCCCCTGGAATACCGTCCCGCCGACGAGAGTTGATCACCGTATGACTCAAGGCCCCGCACCCCGCCCCCTCTCGGACGCGGCCGTCTCGGACCTGCTCGCCAAGCAGCGGTTCGGGACTCTCGCCACGGTGAAGCAGAGCGGCCACCCGCATCTGACCACCATGCTCTACACCTGGGACCCCGAGACCCGCGTCGTCCGGCTGTCCACGACCGCCGACCGTGTGAAGGCGAAGCACCTGCGGCGCGATCTGCGGGCGGCGCTGCATGTACAGGGCGGTGACGTATGGTCGTTCGCCGTCGCCGAGGGATCCGCCGAGGTCTCCGAGGTCACGACGGTGCCCGGTGACGCGGTCGGACGGGAACTGCTCGCCATGATCCCGCCGGCCGCGCGACCGGAGAACGAGCACGCCTTCCTCGCCCAGCAGGTCGCCGAACGCCGACTCGTGATCCGGCTGCACGCGGAACGGCTGTACGGCACGGCCCTGGACATCAACGGCTAGCTGTCGCCTGTTCTTCACGACGGTGAGGGTGCCGTGACGGTCGAGCGGAAGCGGGCGCGGTAGGTCGTCGGGGCGATGCCGAGGCGGTGCTGGAAGACCCGGCGGAGCGTCTCGGACGAGCCGAACCCGGCCAGTCGGGCGACCTCCTCGATGCTGTGCCCGCTCCCTTCCAGGAGCACCTGGGCGGCCTCGGTGCGGACAGCCTCGACGTACTGGCCCGGTGTCATCCCGAGCCGGCTGCGGAACAGCCGGCCGAGATGCCGGGTACTGAGGCCGGCGCTCCGGGCCAGGGAGCCCAGGTCGTGGTCGGCGGCGGGGTCGCCGGTCACGGCGTCCATCACCCGTCGTACCGCCGAGTCGTCGGCCCGCTTGGCCGTGAGCCGCGCGCTGAACTGCGACTGGCCGCCCGGCCGGGCCATGGGGACAGGGACACCGGCCCGGTCCCCGTGATGAACTGCGGCAGCACCGACACGCCGCACACCCCGGCCTTGGGGTTGCCGAGACTCGTACCGGACCCCGTCGCCCGGCCGCTCCGGCAGCCGGCCCGGCCCCCTCGGCCGGGACAGCCGCAGAGCCGATCTCCCCTGCCTCCCCGACCTCCCTGGCCTCGATGGCGTCCCACGATCCCGCCCGCGATCCGTAGCGCCGCGTACGCGCCGGGACTGGCCGGCAGGACAGCGGACAGCCCGGCCGCCGAGGCCACGGACCACAGTAGCGAGCCGGTCGCGTTGCCGACGTGTCCAAGCAGCACACCTGGGCCCAAGTGCTCCTCACAGGGGCTGGCTGGCGAGGGTCGCCAGGTAGGTGCCGTACAGCAGGGACACGGTCGTGAGGCCGCCGCACAGCAGCCGGGCCCGGGTGGAGGGGTCTGTGGGCCACACCCGGGCGAGGACTCGGGCCGGTGGGATGAGGAGCGGGAACGCCGGCAGGAGGAAGCGCGGCTTGGACGAGAAGGGGCCGGACACCGCGACCACCAACAGCAGCAGGACGCCCGCGAAGACCATCAGCGGCAGCGGGGCGCGGTCCAGAAACAGCTGCCAGAACGACACGATGCCCGCCACGACGACGGCCAAGGCCACCGGATAGGTCACCCAACTGCCCCGCAGCGGCATCGACTCCAGAAACCGCAGGGGCCCGACGGAGAGGTCCAGCCGAGAGTTCCAGGCACTCTGCACCTGCAGATAGCCGTGGACCAGGTCGCCGGTCCGCCGGCCCACCCACAGCACATAACCCGCCCAGCCCAGCGGACCGAGGACCGCGCCGGCCAGCAGGCCCGGGGAGGCGCGCCCCCGCTGCCGTACGACCTCGTGCGCGGCCGCGACGGCGACGGCCACGGCGGCCGCGATGCCGTTCGGCCGGGCGAGGCCGGCCAGCAGCGCCAGCGTGCCCGCGATCAGCCAGCGGCGGCGCAGCACGGCGTACAGGGACCAGGCGGCGCACGCCGTGAACAGCGGCTCGGTGTAGGCCAGGCCGAGGACGACCGATTGCGGCAGTACGGCCCACAGAGCGACGAGGGCGGTGGCGACCCTCCGCCCGTAGAGGTGCTGGCCGATCGCGTGGATGCCGCACACGGCGAGCGCCGCGGAACTCCAGGCGATCAGGAGCCCGGCCCGCCCCGCGGTCACGGGGAGTAGGCCGCGCAGGGCTCGGATGAGCCACGGATACAGCGGAAAGAACGCCCAGTCGGTCTGGACCGCTCCCGTGGCGGTGATGCGAAGCTGGGTCCCATAACCGTGCTCGGCGATGTGCAGGTACCAGACCGAGTCCCACCTGTGGGCGAGGCTCTTGCCGAACCGGCGGCCGGCGACCGCGTCGACCATCACCGTCAGTACGACCCCGGCAAGACGGACCGCCGCGAAGACGGCGAGAGCCCGGAGCACGCCAGGAGGACCCTGCACCCGGCCGCGGCCGGTCTCACGAGGGTCGTCGGACCGCCGCAGCGCGGAGGACATGCTCACTCTCCGACGATGAGCGGCGCAGATCACGAGCGCAATGCGTCGTCACCCGTTCGCCGTACCTCTCGTGCTGATGCCGGGGCTTGTTCTTGGTCAGGCGGTGGGCTCGGGGCCGTGGACGAGGCGGCCGCCCAGGAGGGTGTGGGCGGGGTTGAGGTCGCGCAGGGCTTCGCTCGGGCATCGTGCGGGGTCCCGGTCCCAGATGGTGAGGTCGGCGAGGCGGCCGGGGGTGAGGGTGCCGCGCAGGTGTTCCTCGCCGAGCAGGCGCGCGGCCTGCGTGGTGTGGAGGGCGAGGGCCTCCTCGTACGTGACGGAGTGCTCGGGACCCTGGACGCCGATGACGGTCTGCCGGGTCGTCATGCCCCAGACGGAGCGCATCGCGCCGAACTGACCGACGGGGTAGTCGGAGCCGGCGGCGACCAGCGCGCCCTGGTCCAGCCACCCCCGGGCCGGGAACAGCGCGGCGACCCGCTCCGGTCCCCAGAACTCGCGCTCGACGTCGGCGGTGTCGTGCAGCAGCGGCTGCTGGATGGTGACGGGGATGCCCAACGCGACGGCGCGGGCCCGCTGTCCGGGGCCGGCCAGAGCCCCGTGCTCCATGACGAGGGTGCCCGCGGGCAGGCCGGGATGGTTGCGCAGCACGCGCTCGTAGACGTCGAGGAGGATGCGCACGGCACGGTCGCCGTAGGCGTGGGTACCGACCCGCCACCCCCGCCGGACCACGGCTTCCACGGCCTCGACCAGCGCGTCGGGCTCCCAGGTCAGGGTGCCCGAGAAGGCGTGGTCGCAGGCGTACGGCTCCTCGGTGGCTCCGGCCTCCAGGCCGCCGTCGAGACCGAACTTGACCCCCCACACGCGCAGCCCCGGGTCGGCGCCGTAGCGCCAGTCCTCCATGGCGTCGAGCAGGTCCTCCACCTGGGCGGCGCTGGACAGGCCGAACGCGGATATCAGCGCGCGCACCCGGGTGTGGAGCGCCCCGGCCTCGCGGGCGGCCAGCAGAACGGCGTAGTCGTCGAGCGAGACGGCGCAGTCGCGCACGGTGCCGATCCCCGTGGCGGCGTACCGGCCGCTGGCCAGCCGGAGCCCGTCGATGCGCTGCGCCCGGCTCCGCGCCGGAACGTGCCGCTCCACCAGGCCCAGCGCGTTGTCGATGAGCCTGCCGTTGAGCCGGCCGTCGGCATCCCGCCCGATCACGCCACCGGCCGGTACAGGCGTGTCCTCCGTGATACCCGCCAGCCGCAGGGCGTAGCTGTTGACCACGTCGTTGTGGCCGCCGCGCTTGACCAGGACCGGGTGGCGGTCGGTGGCCTGGTCGAGTTCGGCGGCGGTGGGCATACGGCGCTCCGCCAGATGGAGTTCCTGCCAGTTCGTGGTCGTACGGATCCACTCGCCCTCGGGCGTCGTGGCGGCCCGCTGCCGGATCAGGTCCAGGAACTCAGCGAGGGTGCGCGCCTGGTGGACCGGTACGTCATGTGCGCTGTGGCCCGCGAAGATCAGATGGGTGTGCGTGTCGTCGAACGCCGGCAGCACCGTGGCCCCGGGCACGTCCAGGACCCGGGTACGCGCGGTCACCCATCCGTCGAGCCCCTTCGGATCGGATGACACCGCGGCGATGCGATCGCCCCGCACCGCCAGCGCCCGCTGCGGCTCCTGACCGGGCACCAGCGTGTGCACCGCGGCGGCTCGCACCAGCAGATCGGCACCGTGATCGTTCATGGTCGTCTCCCACATCAGCCCGATGACCTCCGACCAGACCGTTGTACGGGTCCGCAGCAGACAGCCTCACATTCGGCGGTCGTTCGCATAGGAAATCCGACATCACCGGGCCCTAGGATGCCGATCATGCGACAGGCTCTCGACGAGACCGACCGCCGGATCGTGGCCGTTCTCCTCGCCTCGCCCCGTGCCCCCTGGCGTGAGGTCGGCCGCGTCCTCGGACTGTCGGAGCGCACCGTCGTACGCCGCGCCGCTCCGCTGTACGCCGACGGCACCCTGCGGGCCACCGTCGTCCGCAACCCCGCGTGCTTCCCCGGCCTGGTGCCCATCGCCCTGCGCATCCGCTGCCGCCCACACCAGATCCGGCAGGTGGCCCGCGCCCTCGCAGGCCGCGGCGACACCGTGTGGGTCGACATCCTCGGCGGCGGCGACGAGGTCTCCGCCGTCTTCTTCCTCGACGGCCCCGAGGCCCGCAACGCGCTTCTGCTGCGCGACCTGCCAGCGACCGACGCCGTGCACTCCTGGACCGCCCACACCCTGTTGCGGGTCTTCCCCACCGCGTTCCGCTGGACCGCCGGCCTGCTCTCACCGGAGGAAGCCGACCGGCTCACCCCCGCCCCGACGACCGCGCGGCCCGAGCCGCTGGACCTCGACAGGACGCTGATCGCGGCCCTCGCGGAGGACGGCCGCAGCACGTACACCGAACTCGCCCGCCGCGCGGGCACCACCGCGCTCACCGCCCGCCGGCGCCTCGACGCGCTCGTGCGCGGCCAGGTCCTGCGCCTGGCCACCGAGGTGGACCTCGCCCTGCTCGGCGCGCACGCCGAGGCCCTGCTGTGGATCAACGCGCAGCCCGGCGCACTGCAGGAGACCGCCGAGACTGTCGCCAGCCACCCGCAGGTCCGGTTCACCGCCGCGACGACCGGACCCGCCAACCTGCTGGTCGCCGTAGCCGCGGCCGACCTGGACGCCCTCTACGCCTTCCTCGTCACCGTGATCGGCCCGCTCGGCGGGATCACCGCGATCGACACGACCCCGCTCCTGGCGACGGCCAAACGCACCGGCCTCACCCGCCGCTCAC
The DNA here is from genome assembly GCF_000497445.1 of Streptomyces roseochromogenus subsp. oscitans DS 12.976. NCBI lineage: Bacteria > Bacillati > Actinomycetota > Actinomycetes > Kitasatosporales > Streptomycetaceae > Streptomyces > Streptomyces roseochromogenus. The sequence continues at coordinate 9,048,343 of NZ_CM002285.1, forward strand.
CCGGAGGCGGTCCGTGACGTGCCCCGGTCCCGCCGGCAGGCGGCGAGCAGGAAGAGCCAGATCTCGCCGACGGTGGGGAAGCAGGCGATGACGTGCCGGAGCCGCTTGAGCGGAACCTCGCCCGTGGCCGCGATGGTCGCCGAGTGCTGCAGCTTGCTGACGCCGGGTCCGACGAACGTCACGCCGAGCAGCACCTCCCGGTCCAGGTCGACTACCAGCCGGGCATGACCCCGGTAGCCGTCGGCGTACAGATGGGTGCCCTGCGCGGCGTTGAAGTCGAGGTCGACGGTCTTGATCCGGTGACCTGCGGCCGCAGCAGGACCTTGCTGGGGACGCGGGCTCAGTAGGAGCATTCACCGCCGGTCAATTTCCCCGCATCGCGATCGCTGCTGCTGGTGAGCTGTTCTCGGGGCCGCCGGTGAGCTGTTCGCGGATCGCTCGACGGTGCTCGACGGCGATCGGCCTCGCGCCGGCCGAGCGGACCGCGCGCTGCCCGTCGGAGGCCGCAGGCCGGGGCAGTCGGTGTTGCGACTGCGGAGCCCGTGTGCCGACCATGGACATGTGCGCCCCGGCGCGGGTGCGGGGCGGACAAGCAGCACTCGCCATTGTCGTACCGCGCACTGACGACCGTCATCCGCCCACCCACAGGCCCGGGATCCGGCCTGCGGATCCATGGAACCGCGAGATGTGCCCTTTGGTGGGCCCTGGCCATGTGGCTCACCAAGAGCGGCCATAAGCGTCGACTCTGACCGCCGCGTAGGCCCTCACCAGCGGTGCCGGCCGGCCGGTGCGCAAGCGGCGACCGGAGCGGCCCGGTCGGCCCAGCGCTGATGACCGGCATGAGCGCGGCCTGTCGCGGGACCGGAATCCCCGGAAGGCGTCGGCTCTTTGGACTTCCGTTACCTCACGGACGAGGTGACGGGGCGACGGACCGCGGACACACCGCACCCTCGTCCGCCCCCGACTTTTCGATACGAAGGACGGCCCCCATGGCTTCTGTTGATCTGACCGGGCGGGTGGCTCTGGTGACCGGGGCGACCAGCGGAATCGGCGCCGTGACCGCGATGCTGCTCGCCGAGCGCGGTGCGCACGTGCTGGTCGCGGGACGCGACGCAGCCCGCGGCGAGAGCGTCGTCAACGGCATCCGGGCGCGCGGCGGCAAGGCGGACTTCGTCGCCGACGACCTGCGGGACGCGGCCTCGGCCGGCGGCCGGCCCAGCAGGGCACCGCGTTCAGCAGCGCTGCGCCGACCTCGGCCCAGCCGACGTCGACGAGGGTGAAGCCGTCGTCGCCGTCGATCAGGAAGGCGGTGTCCCGTGGAGTCGTCGCGATCCGGGTGATGCCCGGGGCGATCTGCTGATGTGTCGTCATCTCTCAGCTCCCGGATCCGCTCGGGGCAGGGGACATGGCCTTCGCGGGCGAGTTTGGGCGGGATGCCGCCCGCGACGAGGAGGTCCAGGACCAACGGGGGAAGCGCTCCGCCCTTGAGACCGAGACCGGACGCTGTGTTCTCGACTCGGCCCTGGGCGAAGTGCAGGCGCATGGTGGCGCCGTCGCCGAAGGCGGCCGTGATCCCGGGACCGTCAGGGCGGGCAGGCCGTGGTTGACGCGGTTGCGCAGGAACAGCGAGTTCAACTCCTCGGCCACCAGCGCGGCCACACCCAGTTCGCGGAAGAGGGCGGCGACCGGGCCGGCGTTCCGCCGGTTCGGGCAGCGGCAGGGAGACCCTCCCGGATCCGCTCGCACTCCACATCTGTGACCATGCGACGCCGCTGCCCACGGGGCGGCCCGGGCCGGGAGTGAGACGGGCTCGTTCCCGGCCCGGGCCGGATGTCCGGTGCGGATCCGCTACAGCTCCGCTCGTACCGCGCGGGCGGCCGCGACCAGGTTCTCCAGCGAGGCGCGGGTCTCCGGCCAGCCGCGGGTCTTCAGGCCGCAGTCGGGGTTGACCCACAGCCGTTCGGCGGGCATCGCCCGCAGGCCGGTGCGCAGCAGTTCGGCCGCCTCCTGTGTGCCGGGGACGCGCGGGGAGTGGATGTCATAGACACCGGGTCCGGCCTCGCGCGGGTAGCCGTGCGCGGCCAGTTCCCGGGCGACCTGCATATGGGAGCGGGCGGCCTCCAGGCTGATCACATCGGCGTCGAGGTCGTCGATGGCCTGGACGATGTCACCGAACTCGGCGTAACACATGTGGGTGTGGATCTGGGTGTCCGGGCGTACGCCACCCGTGCTGAGCCGGAACGCCTCGGTGGCCCAGGAGAGATAGGCGGCGCGGCCGGCGGCGCGCAGCGGCAGGGTCTCGCGCAGCGCCGGCTCGTCGACCTGGATCACCGAAGTCCCCGCCTCCTCCAGGTCGTTCACCTCGTCGCGCAGGGCGAGGGCGACCTGCCGGGCGGTCTCGGCGAGGGGCTGGTCGTCGCGGACGAAGGACCAGGCGAGCATCGTGACGGGGCCGGTGAGCATGCCCTTGACGGGGCGGTCCGTCAGTGACTGGGCGTACCGCGTCCAGCGCACGGTCATCGGTGCCGGCCGCGCGACGTCACCGGCGAGGATCGGCGGGCGGACGTAGCGGGTGCCGTAGGACTGGACCCAGCCGTGCTGGGTGGCGAGGTAGCCGGTGAGCTGTTCAGCGAAGTACTGGACCATGTCGTTGCGTTCGGGCTCACCGTGGACCAGGACGTCGAGTCCGGTCTTCTCCTGGAAGGAGATCACCTCGCGGATCTCCGCCTCGACGCGCTCCTCGTAGCCGGTCGCGCCGATGCGGCCGGCACGCAGGTCGGCGCGGGCTGTGCGCAGTTCGGCGGTCTGCGGGAACGAACCGATCGTGGTCGTGGGCAGCAGCGGCAGACCGAGGCGGGCACGCTGGGCCGAGGCCCGCTCGGCGTACGGCTGGGAGCGGCGCGCGTCGGCCTCGGTGACGGCGGCCGCACGAGCCCGTACGGCCGCGTCGCGGGTGAGGGGGGAGCGGGCGCGGGAGGCCAGGTCGGCCCGGTTCGCGGCCAGTTCCGCGGCGATCGTGTCGACGCCGTGGGTGAGGCCCTTGGCGAGGGTGACGACCTCGGCGGTCTTCTGCCGGGCGAAGGCGAGCCAGCGCAGGATCTGCGGCTCGATGTCCCGTTCCACGGCGGCGTCGAGCGGCACATGCAGGAGGGAGCAGGACGGCGACACGTCGACACGGTCCGCGAGACCGAGCAGGGTGCCGAGCGTGGCGAGGGACTGCTTGAGGTCGTTGACCCAGATGTTGCGGCCGTTGACGACGCCGGCGACCAGGCGCTTGCCGGGCAGCCCGCCGACGGCCGCGAGGGCGTCGAGGTTGGCGGCGGCCGCCTCGGTGAAGTCCAGGGCCAGGCCCTCGACCGGAGCCTTGGCCAGCACGGGCAGCGCCTCGCCGAGCCGGTCGAAATAGGAGGCCACCAGCAGTTGGGGCCGGTCGGCGAGGGCTCCGAGATCGCGGTAGGCGCGGGCTGCGGCGTTCAGTTCGGCCGGGGTACGGTCCTGCACGAGCGCGGGCTCGTCGAGCTGGACCCACTCGGCGCCGGCCGCACGCAGGTCGGCGAGGATCTCGCCGTACACCGGCAGCAGCCGGTCCAGCAGGGTGAGCGGTTCGAAGTCGCCGGCCACGCCGGGCGCGGGCTTGGCCAGCAGCAGGTAGGTGACGGGCCCGACGAGGACGGGCCGGGCGGTCAGGCCCAGACCGACGGCCTCCTTGAGCTCCGCCACCTGCTTGGCCGAGTCGGCCGTGAACACCGTGTCCGGGCCCAACTCGGGCACAAGATAGTGGTAGTTGGTGTCGAACCACTTGGTCATCTCCAGCGGCGCGACGTCCTGGGTCCCGCGCGCCAGGGCGAAGTACCCGGCGAGCGGATCCGCGGCGACCGCGTCCCGGTGGCGTGCGGGGATCGCGCCGAGCATGACGGTGGTGTCGAGTACATGGTCGTAGTACGAGAAGTCGCCGGTCGGCGCCTCGTCGACGCCGGCGTCCGCCAACTGCCGCCAGGTACCGCGGCGCAGTTCGGCCGCGGTGGCCCGGAGGGTGTCGGCGGTGACACGGCCCTTCCAGTAGCCCTCGATCGCCTTCTTCAGTTCGCGGTTCCTGCCCTGGCGGGGGTAGCCGTACACGGTGGCCCGTGCTGCCGCGGCTGCGGACTTGCTGGTCACGGAGATCTCCTTCGCGAGATGAATCCCTGAGATCCCGGCGACGGGACGAGAGCGCGAAGGGGGTGACGGACCGGGCGACAACGGCCCACGGCCGCCCGCTCGGTTGTCTGCGCCGACCCGCCCTCGAGGTCACCGGGATGTCCGTGCACGAGTCGTCCCGCACACGGGCAGTTGGCAGGTCTTCGGACTCGCGGGCACGTCCTCTCCCAGGAGGACACCTACTGGCCGTCGCTTCCCGGGCCCGGTACATCGGACCCAGTGCGTATGACGGCGGTCGTTCCCGCTCACCGCTGCGGGGCAGTCCCGGATTCCCACCGGGTTCCCTCTTGCGACGCGTCCCGCCTGGCTGACGGGGCGAACCAGCTGCAGAAGTCACCCTACGGGGCCGACCGGAGACGCGGTGGCGTACGTCCGGCATTCGGAAGGTGAGGTGAGACACGCGGCCGCGGCCCGCCCTGCGAATTCCCGGGAGGACGGTCTCCAGGTGCCTCGGCACGGTGCGGGAACGGGCGGTGCGACCCGTCGGCGGGCTGATTGAAGCCGGTCGGGTGATTGACGGGCCGGTCCCGGCTTGGGAGCGGCCCGTCGCGGGCTCGGGCGGAGAGACTGCGGCCATCCCAGTGGAGGTGGCGAACATATGCTCAGCGACAGCAAAGCGACGATCCTGGCCGAGAGGTCGGGCGTGGCGGACGTCGTCGCCGCCGCGCCGCGCGTGGCGCAGATCGCGGCGCGGCGCGGCGCGGAGACGGAGGCCGCCCGGCGGCTAGCGCCCGAGGTGGTCGAGGCGGTGCGGGAGGCCGGGTTCGCCCGGCACTTCGTCCCCGCGGCCTTCGGCGGTACGGAAGGCCGTTTCACGGACATGACCTCGGCGGTGATCCTGGTCGGCGAGGGGTGCGCCTCGGCGGCCTGGGCCGCCTCGCTGTCCGCCTACGCGGCCCGGTACGGGGCGTATCTGCCCCTGGAGGGCCAGGCGGTGCTGTGGGCCGACGGGCCGGACGCCCTGATGGCGGGCGCGCTCATGCCGGCCGGCAAGGCGGAGCGCGCCTCCGGCGGCTGGCGGCTCAGCGGTGAATGGAAGTACATCAGCGGGGTGCGCTTCGCCGACTGGGTCTTCGCCTGCTCCGCAGTACCCGGCACCGTGGGCCCCGACGGGCGGGGCGAGGTGCGGTTCTTCGCGGTGCCGCGGTCGGACATCACCGTCAAGGACACCTGGTTCACCCTGGGCATGCGCGGTACCGGCAGCGACACCATGGTGCTCGACGACGTCTTCGTGCCCGAGTATCTGACCCTGTCCCGGTTCGACATCAACGCGGGGCGGGCCGCGGCCTCCGAAGCCCGGTGCCACACGGTCCCCGTGAACGCCGTGAACGCCCTGCCGCTCGCCGTCCCCGTGGTGGGCGCCGCGCGGGGTACGGTCCGCACCGCGGCCGAGCAGAACCTCCGCCGGACCGACCGCCGCGGCGCCCCGCTGCGCGAGAAGGCGCCGGTGCAGATCGACCTGGCCCGCTCGGCCGCCGAGGTGGACGCCGCCGAACTCCTCGTCCAGCGCGCCGCACGGGTCGCCGACGGCGTCGAGGAGACCCGGGACGGTGAGGCGGCGGTCCGCGGACCGCGCGACTTCGCGCTGGCGGTCGAACTGTCCGTGTCGGCCGTCGAGCGCCTCTTCCGCGGCACCGGGACGACGGGTCACTTCGACTCCGACCCCGTCCAGCGGTTCTGGCGGGACGTCAACACGGCCGCGTCCCACGTGATCTTCTCCTTCGAGACCGCCGGGGCGGCCTACGGCGCCTGGGCACTGGGCGTCGAGAGCGCGGAACCGAGGCGGTGACCCCGGCTTCCGGGGTCACCGTACGAAGCGGTACTTCAGGTGGGTGGCGCGGGGTGTCCCGACCACCCTGACCTGTTCGAGGCTCCGCCGCCCGGCGCCCACGCCCTCGAAGAGCCGCAGCCCCGCTCCGAGGAGTGCGGGCACCACGTGCAACTGCAGCTCGTCGATGAGGCCCTCCCTGAGGTACTGCCGCACCGTGCTCGCCCCACCCGCGATGTCGACGTTCCGGTCGCCGGCGGCGGCCCTCGCCCGTTCGAGGGCGCTGTGGATGCCGTCGGAGACGAAGACGAACGTGGTGCCGCCCTCCTTGACCAGGGTCGGCCGGGGCCGGTGGGTGAGCACGAAGACCGGCGTCCGGAACGGCGGGTTGTCGCCCCAGAACTCCTCGCCGGTGTCGTACATCATCCGGCCCATGACCACCGCTCCCGTGGCGTCGAACCACTCGCGCATCAGCTCGGAGTCCCGGTTCTCCGCCCCTCCGGTCATGCCCTGGCGTTCCCGCCAGCTCGCCAGGTTGTGGATCCACTCGAAGAGCGGCTCGGCACCGTCTCCTCCCGGATTGCCGACGGAGACGTCGGTGCCGGCGACGTACCCGTCGAGGGAGATGGCCATATCCGCGGTCACGGTCACGATGGATGCTCCTGAAGTCCCTGGAATGTCCTGCCTTCACCCTCACGTCGATCGGGAGCCCGCGCATTCGACAGATCGCCGAAAGTGGCCTCCGGGGACAACCGGTCCGCAGCCGGGGCAATCCGTCCGCGTCGCCCGCCAACGGAGGCTTCGGCGTGCAACAGATGTCATTCTCAAGACCGCCCGCCCAGAGCAGCGCGCCGCCGCAAGCACAAGATCCGCGCCCCCTTCCCTTATCCGAGGGGCGCGGAAACCCTGGAGAGTGAGAAGCCGGACGGCGGACGCGACGCGGAGAGGACGAGCCATGAGTGAGGAACGGTTCGAGGACGGCTGGTACGTGGACGAGCGATGCACCAACTGCGATGTCGCACGGCAGCTCGCGCCGGGCTTGATCGGTGAGGTCGACGGCCGGTCGGCCATCCTGCGCCAGCCACGCGACCACGCCGAGGCGCGGCTTATCCACGCCGCCGCGTATGCCTGCCACACCCGGTCGATCCGTCGCCCGGGCGGACGGCTGGACCCGGCACAGGACCCCTTCCCGATGGCCCTGGACGACACCGTCTACCTGTGCGGACACAACTCCACGCACACCGCGGGCGCCAACTCCTACCTGTTACGTCGCCCCGACGGCACCGCGATGATGGTGGACACCCCGCGCTGGAGCACCGCGCTGGCCGCCCGCTACGAGGAACTGGGCGCCATCACCGACGTGTTGCTGACGCACCGCGACCATGTGGCGCACGGCCGGCGCTACGCCGACCGCTTCGGCGCCCGGCTGTGGATCCACGAAGGAGACCTCGACGCCGCCCCGGACGCCGACCACGTCCTGCGCGGCACCGACCCGGCGGAGATCGCGGACGGTGTGATCGCCTACCCGCTGCCCGGCCACACCCAGGGCAGCGTGCTCTATGTCGCCGACGAGCGGTACTGCTTCAGCGGCGACAGCTTCTACTGGTCACGCACGACCGGGGACCTCGAGGTGGCCGAGAGCGTCACCTGGTACTCCATCACCGAGCTGGCCGCCTCCTTGGCGCGCACCGCCGGCCGGCTGCGCTTCGAGTGGCTGCTGCCGGGCCACGGCGACCGCCGGCGCCTGCCCGCCGACGAGATGGCCCGGCGACTGCGCAAGCTGACAGCCCACACCCGCGAACTGCGGCCCCGGCCCGTCGACTTGACCGCTGTGCGCTGGTAGCGGCCCGTTCGAAGCTGTCGAAACGCCTGGCGGGCCAGGACAATCCGGTGGCGACGTGGCCGCATGTGGAAGCATGCGATCCCATGCGTGCTGCCTACATCGAAGAGCTGGGTCCGGCGGACGTCATCCGGTACGGCGAGATCGCCGCTCCCCGGCCCGGTCCCACCGATGTACTGGTCGATGTCCTGGCCACCACGGTCAATCCGGTGGACACGTTCGTCCGGTCGGGTCTCTTCCCCACACACGTGGACTTCCCCTTCGTCGTCGGCCGTGACCTGGTCGGCACGGTCGCGCAGGCGGGCCCCGGGGTCACCGGCCTCCGGGCCGGGGACCGGGTGTGGTGCAACAGCCTCGGGCACGGAGGCAGGCAGGGCGCGGCGGCGGAGCAGGCAGTCGTGGCGGCCGACCGGCTGTACCGCCTGCCCGAGGGAGTCGACCCGTACGCCGCGGTCGCCGCGGTCCATCCGGCGGCGACCGCCTATCTGGCTCTGTTCGTCCACGGGCGGCTCCACGTGGGCGAGACCTTGCTGGTCGCCGGCGCCGCGGGCAACGTCGGCAGCGCCCTGGTGACCATGGCGGTACGGGCCGGCGCCCGCGTCCTCGCCACGGCCGGCTCGCGGGACGCTCAGTACTGCGCGGAGCTGGGCGCGGCCGAGGTGTTCGACTACCGGGACCCGGACCTGGCCGAGCAGATCCGCGGGGCCGCGCCCTCGGGGATCGACCTGTACCTGGACACGGCGGGCGTCAACGACCTGGAGACCACCGTCGGCCTCCTCGCCCGCAGGGGCCGCGTGGTGCTGCTGGCCGGCGCCAGGACCCGCCCCGTGCTGCCCGCCGGGGCGCTCTACATGAACGACCGGTCCGTCGTGGGATTCGTGATCTCCCACGCGACCCCCGACGAACTCGCCGAAGCCGCCGCATACATCAACGACCTCTTCCGCCAGGGTGTGCTGAGCCCGCGCGGCATCGAGGTCTTCCCGCTGAGCGCGGCGGCCGACGTGCACGCCCGTATGGAGAAGGGCGAACTGCGCGGACGGCGCGCCGTGCTGTGCACGGACGTGACAGCCGGAGACTGACACGCCCGTCGGAAAGCAGCCAGTCAGGAGGGCGGGCCCACGTCGGAGCGACATCGATGTGTACGTTGGCCGATGTCAGCGCCACATGCCGAGCCGTTCGGCAACGGCCAAGGGGAAGACGAACACATGGCACGCGTCGCCGTCATCACCGCGCCCAACATCGGATACCGCAACACAGGGATGCTGACTGTCGACTTGGCGTTCCAGTCCCTGCGACGGCGCCTGGGCAACGAGATCGACGCGACCTGGTACACCCTCCATCCGCCGGAGACCGTGCCGCTGCGCGCGTGCGCCCGAGGAACCGGCTTCCCGTTCCGTTTCCATGCGCTGACCGAGCACCTCGACTCGCTCCGCGACCACGACGCGGTCGTCTTCTGGGGCGACTTCCTGCACACCCGGCACTATCTGGCCCAGGACGCGACGAACCGCCTGCTCGACTTCGGTATCGCCGAGGACCCCGACGCCGCCCGGGCCCTGCTGCACCGCGCCCTGCTGCTGGCGGACCAGCCGGACGAACTCCTCGCCCGGACCCTCAGCTACGGCGGCACGATCCTGCACAACACGCAGTCCGACTACGAGGACAAGGAGTACGGCCCCCTCTTCTCCCGCCTGATGAGACGAAGCCACCGTGTCTGGGTGCGCGACCCGCTGTCGGCGGCCAAGGTCGCCCATCTCCGGGGAGACCGTACGACCGACTGCTTCGGATCCGACGCGGCGCTGCTGTCCCGCCCCGGCGACCTCGACCACCTCCCGACCACGGGATGGTCCGAGGAGGTCCGGGAGGGCGGTGCGATCGGCGTGTTCCTCGGCGCCCGTACCCCGATCCCCGGCTGGCTGCCCGGCTTCTGCCAGAGCCTTTCCGATCGCTTCGGCGCGCCCCTCGAATGGCTGCCATGGTTCGACCGCGACATCCCGTCCCAGGTCGGCCACATCCAGACCCGCCCGGGTGCCCACACCATCGGTGACCTGGTGCGCGTCCTCTCCCGCTATCGACTGGTGATCACGGACACCTACCACCTGTGTGTCAACGCCTGGGGTTCCGGCACCCCGGTGGTGTGCGTCGGTGCCCCCGAGCCCCGTCCGACGACCGACGACGACTACCTGACGCTGAGCGACGTCAAGAAGCACGTGTTCCACATGGCCTACGACGCCGCGGACTTCTATCTCTCCACCCTCTCCGACACCCGGGAGGCCCACGCGCGCCGCGCCGGCCGGATCGTACGTCTCGTGGAGGGCGGCGGAGCCGACGCCATCGCCGCGCGGATCCACGAACACGCCGACCGTTCGGCGACCGCCTTCACGGAGACACTCGCGTCGCTGCTCCGCACCGGCCGTTGACGACAGGGGAGTTCCCTGGGCCGTGCAATGGCCGCCGTGTCAGGTGATGTGCCGCAGCAGTGCCTCGACCGCCGCGGGTGGCTCGCCGTGCGGGCGTACCACCATGACCTTCCAGCTGGGTGCGTGCCGGGCGAACCGGTAGGTCGTCAGGTCGGGGAAGCGGCCGGCGATGGACGGGGGCATGATGCAGACGCCCAGGTCGTTGCGGACCAGTTCGGACGCGGCCAGGATGTCGTTCACCTCGAAGGTCGTGGTGTGTTCGACGCCGGCGGCGCGGAAGGCCCGGTCGACGGAGTGGCGGATCGCCCAGCCCGGGGTGAAGTCCACCAGAGGCAACCGGGCGACCTCATCCGGTTCGACGGTGCCCTCGGGGGCGCTGGTGGCGAGGTCCCGGCGCGGGGAGGCGACCAGGACCAGTTCCTCGCGGGACAGCAGCCGGGTCACGAGCCCGCGCTGCTGCTGGCGGTCCAGCGCGACCACCGCCAGGTCCACCGTGCCCTCGCGCAGGGCTTGCCGGATGTCGGTCACCGCGGCCTGGCGCAGCTGGACCACCACCCCCGGGTGCTCCGACCGCAGCGCGGCCAGCGCGTGGTGCAGCCCCGCCCAGACCCCCTGCATGATGCCGACGGTCACCCGGCCGCGCAGTTCTCCCTTGGCCGCGTCGACCGCCTCGCGGGTCAGCTCGGCGGCCCGCAGTGTCGCCCGGGCCGCGGGTACGAACGCCTCCCCGGCCGGGGTGAGCGCTACGCGGTGGGTGTTCCGGGTGAACAGCGGGGTGCCCAGCTCGCGTTCGAGAGCGCGGACCGCGCCGGACACGGCGGACTGGACCACGTGCAGCCGCCGCGCCGCCGCGGTGAACCCGCCCGCGTCCGCCACCGCGACGACGACTTCCATCTGCCGCAGGTCCACCATCCGCTCCCGATGACGCAGCGCCCGTCCGAGGGGCGAGGCTCCTCGCTGCATGGTATGCGGACGAACCGTGGACGGCCGCCGGCCGCCGGGCGTGCCGGGCGCGTCCGCGGCCGACGGCAGCCCCGGTGGCTCTGCAGCCGGCGGCGCCCTTACCCGGCTACCCGGCGCTGTGGGCGGCGCGCCGCTCCGTCGCCCTCCGGTGCTCGGTGAGCCAGTACAGGAGCGCGAGGACGGGCAGGGCCGCGCCGAGGGCTGTGACCGCCGTCCAGCCGCCGGAGTGGTAGGTCAGCGAGCCGAGCTGGGAGCCGAGGGCGCCGCCGAGGAAGAAGGTGGCGATGAAGGCGCTGTTGAGGCGGGCGCGGGCGTGCGGGTCGAGTTGGTAGATGGTGTGCTGGCCGAGTATGAGCGTCGCCTGGACGGTCATGTCGAGCACGATGGCCGCGAGGGCGATCAGGACGATGTGGTGCCGGCCGAGACCCGCGAGGGCGAAGGCGAGCGCGGCCAGGACGAACGCGGCGCCGGTCATGGGCCGGGTCAGCTTGCGGTCGGCCCACTGCCCGGCCAGCGGCGCCACGGCGGCGCCGGCGGCTCCGACCAGGGCGAAGATCCCGACGCCGATGGGGGAGTAGCGGAACCCGGGACCGGTGAGGACGTAGGAGATGGTGGTCCAGAAGGCGCTGAAGGCGCCGAACATCGCCGCCTGGTACAGGCTGCGGCGCAGCAGCGCGGGGTGGACGCGGATCAGCCGAAGGGTGGAGTGCAGCACCCGGACGTACGGGATGGTCGTGGTGGGCGCGTGCTGGGGCAGGGCCGAGCGCAGGGTGAGGGCGAGGAGGGCCATCAGGACGGCGGAGCCCAGGTAGACCACGCGCCAGCCGGCGACGTCGGAGACCAGGCTGCTCAGGGTGCGCGAGAGCAGGATCCCGGTGAGCAGGCCGCTCATCACCCGGCCCACGATCCGGCCGCGGGCGTGGTCGGGGGCGAGGCTCGCGGCGAACGGGACCAGGATCTGGGCGACGACCGAGGTGGAGCCGCTGATCAGGGACGCGATCAGCAGCACGGGGAAGTTCGTGGCGAGTCCGGCCGCCACCAGTGCGAGGGTGGTGACCGTCAGCAGGGCTGTGATCAGGCCGCGTTTCTCCAGCCGGTCGCCGAGCGGGACCAGGAAGAGCATGCCGATCACATAGCCGATCTGGGTGAGTGTGATCAGCCAGCCGGCGGCGGCGGTGCTGAGGTGGAAGACGTCGCGGAACGAGGAGAGCAGGGGCTGGGCGTAGTACAGATTGGCGACTGTCATGCCGGAGGCGGCCGCCAGCAGCGCGATCAGCCAGCCTGGCACACCGTGTGCGGGCTCGGCGCTGGTCGCACCCTGGGAGGAGGTCCGGAGTTCGGATGGCTGAGGCACGGGGACCTTCTTCGGAACGGGGAGCCGATCGGTTCGGCTCGGAGGAATGCCTGGCGACGATCGAGCGGCGTCCTTGCTGCTCTCACCGGTCATCAGCGCGGGCCCGGCCCTTCCGCTTCCCGCTCGGTGGCGATGGTTACGGATGTCTGTCATCTCTCCTGGAGATGATCCGACGGGTCGCCTGGTGACGGCCGTGCGGTGGAGTGGTCGAGGCCGAGCGGCCGGCCGAGGCGGCACGGGTCGATGTCCTGACCGCACGCGAGGTGCCCTCGTTGGCCCCGGGCGATGACCGTACGACGCACCCTCCCGCAGCGCGCCCGGACCCTGATCGGAGCCTGGTGCTTCGCCGCCGCCGACGCTCGGCTTCGCTCGCGGGGGCCCCATCGGCCCCGACGATGTCTCGGCCACAGGCGGCATGGACGTAGCCCGCCCGGCGTCCGCACACCGGACGACTGCAGACGGTGAGCTGGCTGTTCACCACGTACAGCTGTGGGTGGCGTTGTCCGGGGAACACCGGAACACCGAACGGGACTTCCAGCACCACGCGACCGAGCCCGCGGTGATCGACGGCGCCAAGGCTTTGATTCACCATATCGAGTGGCGTATTGGTGGGAATTCACGCGTGATGGCCCAGTTTTCCGGTATATCCGAGTCGCCTACTCGCTCACCTGGCGCGGCCGCACTGGTAGTCCTACATCATGTAGGACTACTGTGTGCTCCGAGAACCTGCCGCGTTCCCCTCCGAAGGGTGCCTTGGTGTGTCACTGATGAGGATGGTTGGTCCACTCAGCCTGGAGGCCATGTGGTAACGACGGACACCCCGGCCGTGCAGCCGTCCGAAGAAGTGCTCATCAGTATCGTCCTGCCCGTCTACCAGGTGCAGGAGTATCTGCCGGAGTGCCTCGACTCGGTCCTCGGGGCGTCGCAGTCCTTTCAGGCCGTTGAGGTCGTGGCCGTGGACGACTGTTCCCCTGACGGCAGCGGTGCCCTCCTCGACGAGTACGCGGCCCAGGACCAGCGGCTGCGCGTGGTCCACCTGCCGCAGAACGTCGGCCTCGGCCGAGCGCGCAGCGAGGGACTGGCGCGGGCCAGGGGCGCATACGTGTGGTTCGTCGACAGCGACGACCGGCTGACCGACGGAGCACTCGCCGCGGTCGCAGAGCGGCTGAAGCGGACCGACCCTGACGTGCTCCTCGTCGACCACGCCCTCGTCGACCCGGACGGAGGCGTGGAGCGCAATGTGCGTGCGCATCTGTTCCGGGACGCCCCCGAGACGTTCACGCTCGCGGAGCACCCGGGCACCCTGGACCTCATCATGACCGCGTGGAGCAGGGTGCTGCGCCGCGAGTTCCTGCTGGGCCTGGACCTGGAGTTCGGGCACGGGTACTACGAGGACATCTCCGTCACCTATCCCGCCCTGCTCGCCGCGCGCCGGCTCAGCATGCTCGACCGTGTCTGTTACCACTACCGGCGCGGGCGTGAGGGAGCGATTACCAACACCTCCAGCCCGAAGCACTTCGATCTCTTCGGCCAGTACGAGCGGATCTTCGCCTTCATCGACCGCGAGGCCGAGACCGCCGAGCCCTTCCGCGGGGCGGTGTTCGACCGGACCGTACGCCATGCGACGACGGTGCTGGCCGCCCCCGGACTTGTGCCGGAGAACATGCGGCGCGATTTCTTCCGGCAGGTGTCGGAACACTTCCGGAGATTCCGGCCGCGCGACTACTCCCACCCGTCCGGGCTGCGCGGCCTTCAGTACCGGCTGGTGGAGCGGGGCGCCTATCCCGCGTACGCGGCCTTGGAACCGGTGAACCGGCTTCGTCTGGCCCTTCGTACCCCCCTCGGCCGGGGGCGCCGTGCGGCACGGCGGGCACCCCGGCTCGCGGCAACGGCGCTCCGGCGGGCCTACTACCGTGCTTGCCTGCTGCTTCCCGTCGATGACGGTCTTGCCGTCTATGCCGCCTACTGGAGCCGCGGCTACGCCTGCAATCCGGCGGCCGTCTTCGAGAAGGCCCGCGAGCTCACGCCCGGCATCCGCGGGGTGTGGGTGGTCGCCAAGGACAGGACGGGGTCCATCCCGCCGGGGGTCGAGTACGTGGTGGACGGATCGGCACGGTGCCTGCGCACCATGGCGCGGGCCAAGTATCTGGTCAACAACGTCAACTTCCCTTATGAGCTGCCCAAACGGCGGGGCGCGGTGCTGGTGCAGACTCAGCACGGCACGCCCCTGAAGAAAATGGGAACGGACTTGCGGGACCACCCCGCTGCCGCACACGGCATGAACTTCGACCGGCTGGTGGAGCAGTGCGGGCGATGGGACTTCCTGGTTTCGCCGAACCCGCACACCACCGAGGTGTTCACCAGGGTCTACCCCGGCGACTACGAGGTACTCCAGACGGGCTATCCGCGCGTCGACCGGCTGGTCAACGCCTCGCCCGACCAGGCGAACCGGGTGCGGAGCGAACTGGGCATCGCCCATGGGCAGACCGCCGTCCTCTATGCGCCCACCCACCGCGACCACCAGGACCAGGCGACGGCTCTGCTCGACGTGCGGCGGTTCGCCGATCAGCTCGGTGAAGACCATGTCCTACTCGTGCGTTCGCACTACTTCGACACCCCTCAGACCACCCCGTCGCGGGGCGTCGTGGACGTTTCGTCCCACCCGTCGATCGAAGACCTGTGCATCGCCGCCGATGTGCTGATCACCGACTACTCCTCAGTGATGTTCGACTACGCCGCACTGGACAGGCCGATCGTGATCTACGCGCCCGACTGGGAGACGTACCGCCGCGCACGAGGCGTCTACTTCGACCTCCTCGCCGAGGCGCCCGGAGTGGTCGCCACCACGCAGGCGCAACTTGCCGAGATCTTCCTCAGCGGCGAGTACACGGGGCCGCGCGTGGCCAAGCGGCGCTCCGGATTTCGGGCACGCTTCTGCCCCTACGACGACGGACACGCGGCCGAGCGCGTGGTGCGCAGCGTCTTCCTGGGAGAGCTGGCCAACACGAACAGGTCAGCGCCGACGGGCAGTTGACCTCGTCGTCGCTCAACTCCGCACGCGACGGACGACCCGTCCGGCGACAACGCGGCGCATCCCGGAAAGGCCATCCGCGACACGCACGGCGAGACAGCCACTGCTGGTGGCGTACGGCTGGAGCAGCAGCACCCGTCCCCGACGGCCCATCCGTACCAGCCGCCTGAGGCCGGATCCCGCACGAAGCGGCCTCGTGGCCGACTCGCCGTCCCGGAAGGTCAGGGTCAACCAGACGTCCCACGTGGTGATCGTGCCGCCTCGACAGAGCGCCGCCACGTCGGCAGTGACGACGGCACGCCAGCCGTGTCCGCCTGGCTCGGCTTCCCACGCCGCCTCGTACCGGTGTGCCGCGCCCGTCACCCGGTGCCGCAACTCGACGGTCGCCCGCTCCGGGCCGGCGTGCGCGATCCTGCCGTAGAGGTCGGCCAGTCGTAGTTCGAGCACGAGTCGACGGCCCGCGCCTACGTTTCCGAGGACGTGGAAGGGCAGCAGCGCGACCGGGGCGTCGGCGAGACCGTCGAGCACGATCTCGTCCGTTCCCTCGGGGACGGAACTAGCCTCGTCCCACAGCGGCCGCCGCGCGTCACCGGCATACGGCGGCGTCAGCCGCGGCGGGCTGGCCGCCAACTCGCCCAGCCGCCGGATGCCCGCGGCATGTCGCTCGCGTCCGAGCAGCACCTTGGTGCGCCAGCGGGCAGCGAGAGTGGCCCGGCGCACGGCCTCCGCCTCGAAGGCGCTCACGTGCTCGCGGGCTGTCCGCCACCAGGCGTCCTGGTACTCCGTCGTACGCTGCGGCAGTTCGCTCAGGTAAACGGCGAGATCGAACTCGAGGAATTTCGTCTGCGCGGCGATCAGCAGATCCCGGTCGCCGCTGTCCCGCATGATCTCCAGCACCTGCTGATGGGCAGTGACCCTGTCCTGCCAGTTCTGGATCCGGTCCCGGCGCAGCGAGATCGAAGCCCGGCCGGTGCCATAGCGCACATGCCAGACGTAGACGGTTTCGGGCGTGACGGCGAAGCGCGGCCCGGCCGCGTAGACACGCGCGGTGAACACGAAGTCCTCGTAGTGCGCTGCGCCGTCGGGGAAACGGATCCGCCGGGACACCAGGAAGTCACGGCGGTAGATCTTGTTCACCGACAGCGTGTCCCACAGCGTCTGCGGGCGCCCGGCCACCCCGTTGTGCACCGACTCCGTGGTGAACAACTGTTCCTGCCAAGGTATTTCCCGTCCACCGGGCAGCTCGCGCCGAACGCACAGGCCTGCCGCCACATCGGCGCCATGCCGGAGCGCGACGGCGAGCAGCGTGTCCACAGCCTTCGGCGGAAGCACGTCGTCACTGTCGAGGAACACGAGCCACGGGTGGCGGGCCGCGTCGATACCGTCGTTGCGCGGGGTACCGCAGCCGCCGCTGTTGGCGGCACGGCGTACGACGCGCACGCGCGGCTCGGTGGCTGCGAGCTGTCCCAGTACATGAGGTGTGTCGTCGGTGGAAGCGTCGTCCACGACGACGACCTCGCCGACCGCATCGCCCTGTGCGAGAGCCGAGGCCACCGCCTCCGCGACGTGCTCCGCGTCGTTGTAGGCGATGACCACCACCGTAACCGCCGCATCGTTCGAGCTGGACAACTCCGCTCCCCTTCGTGCGGGACCCGATGAACTCCTACATTATGTGGGACTACGTTGTTGATCTTCCTCTTCGGCACCAGGTCTTACCCGACGTGCGTCAAACAGGCCGGGCGCCGTGCTGTACTGGGCCGATGCTTTTCAGGACGAGGCACACCGCAGCCCCGTCGCCCTGGCCAGCTATGACCCGGTTCCCGACGTCATGGGGGTGCTGGCCGGCGCGCTGCTCATGGGCGGGTTGCTCCGGGCTCTTGCGGTCGTATGGCGCCGATGGTCGTCGCTGCGCGCGCTTGCTCTACCGAGGGGACGGCCCGCGGCCGGTGACCTGGTCGTGATCGAGGCGGACCGGCCGGACGCGTACGCGCTGCCGGGCCGCCCGCGGAGAGTCGTGGTGACCACCGCGATGCTGCGCGCTCTGCCCGCCGACGAGCCGGCCGTGCTGCTCGCCCACGAACGTGCCCACTTGCTCCACCGACACCACCTGTACGCAACGGTCGCCGAGGCAGTGGCCGCCTGCAACCCGATGCTGAGGCCGGTGCGCGATCACACCACCTTCCACATCGAGCGCTGGGCGGATGAGGAAGCCGCGCAGACGACCGGCAGCCGCCCGCTGGTGGCCCGTTCCCTGATCCGTGCCGCGCTCGCGATCGCCGATGCCGCCCGAACACGTGAGCCGCAGGGAGTCCTGGCCTATCTGCGGCACAGGGTCACCGCGCGCGTCGGTGCTCTACACGCCGAACGCCCGAACAGCCACTGGGGCGCGGTCCTTGCCGCCGTTGCCGTCACCGCCCTGACCTGCTTGGCCCTCGCCGAAGTCACGTCCGGCCTGGCCCGTTGCCTGCGCGTTCTGCACCTGTCCTGAGGGCGACCGGGACACACCGGTCCGGGGCCCATCCGCAGTCGTGTCGGCGAGCCCAAGGCCGGCACGGGTACCCCGCCAATCCGCAGGCGAGGCATGAGAGTCACACATCCAGCACGCCGGACGAGCGCCTCACATCCCCGTATCACCCCATACGGCCTTCGACGCCGAGATCCGGCTGGATCCGGGCGTCGAGCTGGAACCACCGTCCGCCACGCTGCTCGGAGTCACGGCCTTCATACCGGAGAAGGCGCGCGCCAAGCTATGCGTCGGGGCCGAGCAGAGCGCGCAGCGCGGCTTCGTCCGCGGGGTCGAGGGTCTCGACGAAGCGCTGCAGCACGGCCGTGCGGTCGTGGCCGCGCTCCAGCACGGTCTTCATCTGCTCGGCGGAAACGTGGGCCGCTTCCTGGCACGGGTGATAGGCATGGGCTCGACCGACGCGCTTGCGCTCCAGCATCCCCTTGGCGTGCAGCCGGCCCAGTACCGTGAGTACGGTCTTGTACGCGAGTCCCGGTGCGAGGGCAGCCTGAACGGCGCTTGCGGTCATGGGCTCCCCGGCACTCCAGAGCACGGCCATGATCTCGGCCTCCAGAGCCCCGCTCGCTCTGCGGTCGGCGTGCTCGCCACCGCTGTGCTGAGCCATGCCCGCCCCTCCCGTTCCTCCCGCGCTCGCGCCACGCCTGATCCTACGCGCCGTGGGGCGTTGCCTGGGGGGCCGAGTTCGGCGTGCACCGAGCACTGGTTAGTCTTACAAGACGTAGTAGCTTTCCGGGAGTATCAGTCCGCCCGCAGGTCAGGTCCCCTGTCGCGCCCCACGGTGACGAGGCACGATCGGTTTCGCGGCGGTGCGCGGGCTCGCGCCTGGTCGAGGAGTGGCGAGTATGAGTGAACACC
>NZ_CM002285.1:9068032-9107477 GCF_000497445.1 Streptomyces roseochromogenus subsp. oscitans DS 12.976
GTGGAAGCTGGTGACCGGTACCTTCCTGCTGTTCCTGGGCGCCCTGGTGGGCCTGTTCGGGTACGCCTACGCCACGACGACGATCCCCAGCGCCAACCCCAGCACGCAGCAGCAGAGCAACACCTACTACTGGTCGGACGGCTCGGTGATGACCACGCAGGGGTCGACCAACCGGCAGAACGTCGACCTCTCCCAGGTCCCGATGCTGGTGCAGTGGGACTTCCTCGCCGCGGAGAACGCCACTTTCTACAGCGACCCCGGCGTCGACACGCAGGGCATGCTCCGCGCCGTCTATCACATGGCCACCGGCGGCGAGGTGCAGTCCGGGTCCACCATCACCCAGCAGTTCGTGAAGAACACCTACCTCAGTCAGGACCAGTCGGTCACCCGCAAGCTCAGGGAGATCATGATCTCCCTGAAGATCGGCGGCCAGATGTCCAAGCGGCAGATCCTCCAGGGGTATCTCAACAGCTGCTACTACGGCCGCGACGCGTACGGCATCGAGGCCGCGGCGCGCACCTACTACCACGAGCACGCCTCCCAGCTGACCGTCAGCCAGGGCGCCTTCATCGCCGCCACGGTCAACGAGCCGAGCCTGCTGATGCACGCCGACACCGACCCGCAGGCCAAGGCCCAGGCCGCGGCGCGCTGGAAGTACGTACTGGACCGCATGGCCAAGATCAACAAGATCACCGCCGCGCAGGAACAGCAGTACCTGGCCGCCGGGTTCCCGACGCCCAAGTCCTACGCTCCGTCGGCGGGGATGTCCGGGCAGACCGGCTACCTGGTGCAGACCGCGGAGAAGTACGTCGAAGCCCACGCGTCCCTCACGGACCAGCAGCTGGGCCACGGCGGCTATCAGATCTACACCACCTTCGACAAGAAGAAGGTGAAGGCGCTGTCGGCGTCCGTCGCGGCGATGGAGCAGAAGCACCTCGACCCGCGACACCGCTCGGCCGACAAGGACGTCCAGGTCGGGGCGGCGTCCATCGATCCGTCCTCCGGCGCGGTCGTGGCGCTGTACGGCGGCGCGGGCTGGGACAAGGGCCACTGGACGGACAACGCTGACGCCACCGGTGTGCCGGTCGGCTCCACCTTCAAGCCGATCGACCTGGCCTCCGCCCTGGACCACGGTGCCGTCCTGTCCCCGGGCCAGCAGGCCTCGCCGATCACCCCGGACTCCAAGTTCAACGGCGACGACGGAATCACCATCAAGAACCAGCAGGGTCAGGAGCTGCAGGACCCGAGCGACCCCACCGGGCTCCTCCACCAGCGCAACGACGTGCCCACGAAGTGGGGTTACATCACCCTGCGCAAGGCGATGGAGCAGTCGGTCAACACCCCCTACGTCCAGCTCGGCGAGTACGTCGGCTACGACAACGTGGAGGGCGAGGCCCTCAAGGCGGGTCTGCTGCGCAAGAGCCTTCAGTACGACACCCCCGGCTTCTACATCGGCACCTCCACTCCGTCGGCGATCCGCATGGCCGACGTGTACGCCACCTTCGACGACGAGGGCGTCCAGCACGAGCCGTACTCGGTGACCAAGGTCGTCGCCGACGGCCAGCAGCTGCCCGGCTTCGAGGCGCCGAAGGGCGCCACCGCCATGCCCTCCTCGACCGCCGACACCGTCACCGACGTCCTGCAAGGTGTCGTGAAGAGCGGAACCGGCACCAACGCGCAGGCCCTGGGCCGCCCGGTGGCCGGCAAGACCGGCACGACCGACGACTACAAGTCCGCCTGGTTCATCGGCTACACCCCGCAAATGGTCACGGCGGTCAGCATGTTCAAGGAGGATCCGAAGAACGCCGGCCTGCAGTCGATGCAGGGCGTCGGCGGCTTCTCCAAGGTCTTCGGCGCCGACATGCCCACCGAGGTGTGGACGGGCTACATGACCGCCGCCCTCCAGGGACAGCCCGTACGCCAGTTCCCGGCCGCGCCCTCGCTCGGCCAGGGCGCCAACGAATTCGGCACCCCGACGGCCACCCCCTCGCCCACCGCGAGCCCCTCGGCCACCCCGACCACGCAGAGTCCCACCGCCGGTGCCTGTCATCACCGGAAGAAGGGCTGCGTCAGCCCGAGCCCGACCGCCAGCTCCGGAGCCACTCCTACAGATGGGACCGGTGGCGGCCTGACCGGCGGCGCGGGCGATGGTGGCCTGCTGGGCGGCACCACCGGCGGCGGCACCTCACCCACTCCCACCCCCACACCGACCTCCACCCACCGCGGCCGGCATCCGTAAGGCGGCGGCCGGGGCAAGGCACGCCGCTCACGGCTTCGCTGATACCGGAGCCGCGAACGCGGCCTCGCAGGACTCCACCCCACGGGGGCCGCGGCTTGTCCCGGTCTCCGAAAGTTTCGGCATGCCTTGTAGTGTCGTGCGCGCCGGGCGAGAAACAGCAAAGGTCGTCACAAGGGGACAAGTGCGCGACGTGCAGATACCAGCGAAGGCCACAGTCGCCTGTGGTTGCGGGAGGACGGCGCCGACTGGGCTGCCAGTCGCTTATCTCGCCCTTCGGGCGGAGGCAGACGGAGCCGCACTCCGACTGGGTCGACGCGCGTGAACCGGGGCAAGCCAGTGAATATCAGTCCGAATTCCCGGGGTGGAGCGCGTGTCGCACCGTCGCGGCCCGCCGTGCCTGCCGACGCCCCGCCGGTCCGACTTTGCGCAGGCTGCCACGACGCTGCTGGACAGCGGCACATACATCAACGACACGCCACCGAGCCTTCCCTGGCACTTCGCAGTCTGCTCTTGGCCAAACCTGGAAGATGGGTGAAACAGTGTCGACGACGGCGTTCTGACGGCCAGCGGCGCTTCGAAGGCCGGAGACACATAGCAGCCGTCCCCTGAGCCGCCGAGACGCGAGCTGCCGCCTGGGGGCGAAGCCCCGGATCGCCCGTGTGTGAAAGAGCCATCACCCGAGTACGACCCAGAGGCCGATCTTGACGATTAACGACAACGAATGGATTTTGCGGCCTGGCGCCCGGGGCAGGGCAGTCGTGTACGCGGCTCGGACGAGTGACGGCCGGCTGCGGCCGCGTGCCGCGTTGTGGATGGCGGGGGCAAGTGTCTTCCTGTTCGGGCTGGTCGGTGCGAGCGCGCCCAACCCGAACACGCTGAGGGCGCCGATCACCTGGCTCCGGCTGCCCGCCATGTCAGGCACCGTCTCCGGGGTGGCCACCGCTGTCGCCATCGTGCTGTCGTGTGCCGGAACGCTTGGTCTGCTCCACGCTCACAGCCGAGGTTGGAGCCCCGATCCCCGAACCCTGTTCCGCGCTGGTGCGCTGGCCGTGCTCCTCTTCGCGAATCTCACCCCCATCGGCTCCTCCGATACGGCGAGTTACGCCGCCTACGGTCGTATCGCCGCGCTCGGTGGTGATCCGTATGTGACGACGCCCGCCCAACTGGGCGGAGCCTACGCGCATTTGGTCGGCGACGCCTGGCGGAACTCCCCGTCGGTGTACGGGCCGGTCGCCACGTGGTGGCAAGCCGCTGCCGCGTTCGTGGGCGGTGGCCAGCCGTGGCTGACGATATGGGTACTGATGCTCGCGAACGCGGCCGCCTTCCTGGCCGCCGGCTTCCTGTTGATGCGCACGGCCGACGATCCGGTCCGGGCCGCGCTCCTCTGGAGTGCCAATCCGTTGCTGATCGGCGTGCTGGTCGGGGGTGGGCACCTGGACACCGTCGTCGCCGTCCTGGCAGTCATCGTCGTCCACTTGGCGCGCAGCACTACCGGAAGGCGCCGGGACCTGACCGTCGGAGGCCTGGTCGGCCTGGCCTGCGGCATCAAGATCAGTGCTGCACTGCTCGGTGCCGGGGTGATCTGGCTGCTGCTCCGACGCGGCGCCTGGCGGCGGGCTGCCGGCGTGGTCGGCGCGGCCACGCTGATGTTGGCAGTGCTCTACGGCATGTACGGCCTGCATGCCCTGGACCCGCTCTCCCAAGCGTCGCACATGGTGTCAATGCCCTCATTGTGGGCCGTGTTCGAACACTTTGCGGCCGCTGTCGTCGGGCGTGGCGCGGCCGAGGCGAGCGTCAGCGTTCTGTGGCCACTGCTGATGCTCGGGCTGGCTCTGGTCCTCCACCGGCACGTCCCTACAGGGGCCCCTGCCGTCGTCACCGTCCCATTCGTGCTCTCCTTCGCCTGGATCATCGCGGCACCATGGTCGATGCCGTGGTACGCGGCTCTTGCCTGCGCGCTGGCGGCGCTGTTCTGCCCTGTCCGCCTATCTCAGCTCCTTATCGTGGTCACCGCCGGCCTGGCCCTGTTCCACAACAGCGGCGGTCACGGTTGGTGACAGTGCGGTTGTCGGGGTGGAGCCGGGCACCGGGCCCGCTGACCAGCCAACCGGCCATGCGCTGTGCGCGGTCCGGCGCTGACGTCGGGCGGGGCCCGCGACTGCGCCGACGAATGTCAAAGTTCCTTGCAGCGTCGCTCATTGCTGTTCGCCTTCGCGACCTGCGCGGTGGGCAGCGCGGCGACGGTGGCGAGGAGACAGTTGTCCGTTGCACACGGAGAACCTGGCGCTCGCTTGTGTCTTTGCTGGTGTTGCACGCCCATGGCGGCCATGCGGACGGAGTCTTCCCCGCTGAGGCTCCCCAACTCAGCCCGGCTTCCGGCTGGTCGGGCGAAGCAGGCGACGCACCGGCTGCGAACTTCGCGCTCAGAAACTGCTGTTGACCTCGTTGACACGCCGTAAGCCCAGGCGTTTCACTCGACACTCGTGTATGGCAACGTTGTCAGGCCGTTCGAGGCGGCCGGCACCGTCGCCTGTCACTGACGTCCCCGTCCTTCGGCACGTCACCACCTGTGCGAAGCACGAACCGCTGCGGAGGCAACCGATGGTCCGACCCCGACGTTCAGCTGCGCCACGCAACCGAAAAAGACTCCGGCAACGCCTGGCCGTGATCTCCGTTCTGGGCATCGCGGCACTCCCGCTCCCGGCCATCGGGAACGCCCATGCCGCGAGCGCCGCGACACCGGCCTTGGTGAACGACCCCGCGTCCCTCGTCAATCCTCTCATCGGCACCTCCGGAGAGGTGGACACCTTCCCCGGCCCCGATATGCCGGCCGGCATGGTGCAGTGGGGTCCCGACACGACGCCCGACCGCCCCTCGGGCGGCGGCTACGAGTTCAACGACGACAAAATATCCGGCTTCAGCCTCACCCATGTCTCGGGACCCGGCTGCGGCGTCGCGGGAGACCTGCCCGTCCTGCCGGTGACCGGCACGCTGTCGGGCAACCTCGGCAACGCATCCGTCGGCTTCAGCCACGACGACGAGCAGACCGGCATCGGTTACTACAAGGTCACCGACGCGGGCGGGGTCACGACCCAGCTGACCGACACCACCCGCGCAGGCCTGGGCACCTTCACCTTCCCCGCGGGCCGGCAGGCGAACCTGCTGTTCAAGCTCAGCGGCGGCGCCACACAGGTGGACGGCACCCGCGTCCAGGTGGTGAACAAGAAGGAGATCAGCGGGTCGATCGACAGCGGTCACTTCTGCGGCGCGAACAACCGCTACACCCTGCACTTCGACATCAAGTTCGACCAGCCATTCACCGCAAGCGGCACCTGGGTCGGCAGCACCATCAACCCCAACGCGACGTCGCTGAAGGCGGGCAAGGCCCGGCAGAACCTTCCGGCACACCCGTCGAAGCCGCTGAAGGAAAAGCACTTCACCGTTCCCGCGGCCCCCTCCCCGACCGTGCACGGGAACGCCGGTAAATCGTCCGGCACGCCGTCCCCGGCCCCGAGTGCCAGCGCGGCGCCCCGGACGTCAACCGGGGGCAAGACCGCCGCGGGCAACGACGCCGAGCCCCCCACGACGGGCGCGAACGGCATGTACCTGACGTTCGACACCTCCTCCCATACGACGGTGAGAGCAAAGGTCGGCATCTCCTACACCAGTGACGCCAACGCGGCCGGCAACCTCGCCTCCGAGGTCAGGAACTGGAACTTCGACGCCGTAGAACAGGCGAACCACGACGCCTGGAACGCGGTGCTGAACAAGATCCATATCGGCGGTGGCTCCTCGGACCAGCAGGCGCAGTTCTACACCGCGCTCTACCACGCGCTGCTGCACCCGAACGTCTTCTCGGACGACAACGGCCAGTACATGGGCATGGACAACCAGATCCATGAGCTGGCCAAGGGCCAGCAAGCCCAGTACGCCAACTACTCGGGCTGGGACACCTACCGCTCCCAGACCCAGCTGATGGCCATGGTCGAGCCCAAGGTCACCAGCGACGTCGTCACCTCGATGCTCAACGGCTACGACCAGACGGGCCTGCTGCCCAAGTGGGCCTCGAACAACGGCGAGAGCTACGTCATGGTCGGTGACCCGGCAGCCGGCATCATCGCCGACGCGTACGCCTTCGGCGCCCGGAGCTTCGATGCGGACAAGGCGCTCGCCGCGCTCCAGCACGAGGCCACCGTCCCGAACAACGACCGCCCTGGTGAGTCCGTGCGGGACACCAAGGGCTACCTCCCGCTGGACGAGAACGACTACGGCTGCTGCAACTTCTACGGCCCGGTGTCCACGCAGCTGGAGTACGACTCCGCCGACTCCGCCCTCGCCGCCTTCGCGAAGTCGCTGGGCAAGACGGGCGTCTACCAGAAGTTCGCCACCCGTGCCCAGGACTGGATGAACGTCTTCAACCCGCAGACCGGCTACATGCAGGCAAAGAACAAGGACGGCCAGTTCGCGGGCGGTTTCACCCCGGGTACCTCCAACGGCTTCGTGGAGGGCACGTCAGCCCAGTACACGCCGATGGTCCCGTTCAACCTGCGGCAGCTCATCCAGGCGCGCGGCGGTGACACGGCGTACTCGTCCTACCTGGACAGCCTGCTCGACAACATCACCGACCCCGGCAACACCAACGCCAACCTGAGCAACGAGCCCAGCGTGGAAATCCCCTGGGAGTACGACTACACGGGCCGGCCCTGGAAGACCCAGGAAGCCGTCCGCGAGGCCCAGCAGCACCTGTACTTCAACGCTCCGGTCGGCTCGTTCGGCAACGACGACCTCGGCGCGATGAGCTCCTGGTACGTCTGGTCCGAGCTGGGCATGTACCCCGAGACCCCGGGCACGGACACCCTGGCGCTCGGCAGCCCGGCGTTCCCGGCGGCCGAGGTGACCCTCGCAGGCGGCAAGACCGTACAGATCAACGCGCCGCAGGCCGCGCCCGATGCGCCGTACGTGCAATCCCTCGACGTCAAGGGCAAGGAGTGGAGCAACTCCTGGCTGACGTACCAGCAGTTCAAGGGCGCGGGCACCATCGACTTCACCCTCGGCACCCAGCCCGACAAGTCCTGGGCGTCCGACCCGTCGGCGGTGCCGCCGTCGGACACCACGGGCGGCGACCGTGTCCTGGCCGCGACCGGCCCCTCCAGCGACGGCCTGGTGCTCCAGCCGGGCGCGTCCGGTGACGCCACGCTCGACCTCACCAACCTCGGCAGCGAGGACATCACCGTCGACTGGAAGGCGACGTCGCCCTCCGGCGTCACGCTCGACTCCGCGTCCGGCTCGGTGGAGGTGCCCGCCTCGGGCAGCGCCGAGGCGAAAGTCCATGTGACAGCGGGCGCGAGTGAAGGAACGTTCCCGGTCGCCTTCGCGCTGACCGACCACAACTCCGGGGCGGCACTGAGCGGGGCGGCCCTGCCCGTGGCCGTGGCCAAGGCCGGCGAGCTGTGGCCGTACGACACCAACGAAGGCATCTACCCCGACGGCACGAGTTTCTCGGGCGGCTTCGACAGCGGCGGCTGGGCCTTCTCGCAGAACGCGCTGGCGGCGGCCGGCGTCACCAGCGGCTCCACCGTCACGGTCGACGGCATCCCCTACACCTGGCCGACGGTGACGTCCGGTCAGCTGGACAACCTGGAGATGGCCGGCCAGACCATCCCGATGCCGGCCGGCACATCGGGCGCGTCGCTGGGCCTGCTGGGCACGGCGGCCAACGCACCGACCGACGGCAGCGGGGTCTCGGGCACGATGACCGTCACCTATACCGACGGCACTTCCTCGAAGGCGACGGTCGGCTTCTCGGACTGGACGCTCAACGCCGGTTCGAGCAAGCCCATCGCGGGTGACGCCACGGCCGTCACCACGGGCTACCGGAACACCGGCAGCGGCGGCCGGGACGGCGTGAAGACCTACGTCTTCGCCACGAAGGTCCCGCTCGACGCGTCCAAGCAGGTGGCGTCGATCACCCTGCCGGTGACGGGCTCGACAGGCACGGACCACCTGTTCGCCTACGGCTTCGGCCAGTGAGACCCGGCGGACACTGACGACGGTGGCCGGTTCCCGGGGCGCGAGCCACGGGGACCGGTCGGCGGTGCTGTCGGTGATCCGGGCTGTGCTGGTGGACCAGGACAGCGCAGTCGGCTTCCTGGGCGAGGTCTTCGCCCAGGATCAGGCAGAGTTCTTCGACCTGATGGTGCAGCTTGCCGACTTCGCCGCCCTGTGTATGCAGTTCCGCGGCCGCGCGGCTGGGGCCGGGTGTGGGATCGGGTCGGCGGGCCCGCGTGGGCCGGCTCCGGGGCGCACCTCCGAGGACTGCCCTGGCCGCCGTTCTCGGCCTCGCCGCGGTCGTGTCTGACGTGAGAGAGGGCGGGATCGGTGTGAGACTGGGCATGGAAGGGGTGATCCGTGTGTCGGACCCATCGCACGCGTCCTCCGGTCCCGACACCGCCGTCGACGAGAATCTGCTGGAAGAGCTGATCAGCGAGGCGCAGACGGCCCTGCCCTTCGAACTGCCCGACCTGGCCAACCGGTGCGCCTCGGCCCTCGGCCTGGACACCGCGTTGATCTACCTCGTCGACCTGCAGCAACAGCTGCTCATCCCACTCGACGAAGCCTTGGATTCGCTGCCGGTGGACCGCTCGTCGGCCGGCTGGGCGTACCGCACGGTCTCCCCGCAGGTGGCCGCGGCCGATGACGGCCTGATCATCTGGATGCCGCTGGTCGACGGTTCGGAGCGGCTGGGCGTGCTGGCGGTACGGACCGCCTCGCTCGACGAGATGCGGATGCGCCGCAGCCGGATGCTGGCCCATCTGTTCGCCATGCTGATCACCTCCAAGCGGGCTTACAGCGACTGGCTCGCCGCCCGCTCCCGCACCGCGCCCATGCAGTTGCCGGCCGAGATGCTGCGGGCTTTCCTGCCACCCCACACCGTCGGCAGCAGAAGGTGCGTCTCGACCGCGGTCCTGGAACCGGCGTACGACATCGCCGGCGACGCCTACGACCACTCGGTGGTCAAGAACGTGCTGCACACCATGATCCTCGACTCCATGGGGCACGATCTGATCGCCGGCTTGACCACGTCGGTCGCCATGGCGGCGGCGCGCAACGCCCGCCGCGGCGGTGGCGGCCTGGCCGACGTCGTAGGCTCCGTCGACCGGGCGCTCGCCGAGTGGCTGCCCGACCACTTCTGCACCGGCGTGCTGTGCCGACTCGATGCCGAGACCGGGATGCTGCACTGGGTCAATTGCGGTCATCCGCCACCGCTGCTCATCCGTGCCGAGCGGGTGCTCGCCGGGGCGCTGGACAGCCCCCCGCAGCCGCCGATCGGCCTGGCCGGCCCACTCGCCCCGGCAGCCCGGCAGGTCCACGAGACGAGACTGGAACCGGGTGACTGCGTCCTGCTCTACACCGACGGTGTCGTGGAGGCTCGCGACGCGGACGGTGCGGAGTTCGGCCTCGACCGGTTCACCGACTTCATCATCCGCTCCCATGCCGCCGGCCAGCGCCCGGCCGAAGTGCTGCGGCTGCTCATCCACGCCATCCTCGATTACCAGCGCAACCAACTGCGGGACGACGTGACCATCCTGCTCTTCGAATGGCGCCCGCAGCACCGGTGACGCGGTATTGCGCTTGAAACCGACGACCCGCGGTCGCCCGGAAGAGCGGCCCTCGCGCGCGACGTCTCTGTCACTTGCCCCAGATCTTCCGGTACGCCTCTCGGTAGCCCGAGGGGTCCCAAGCGGTGGCCCCATCGCT
Organism: Streptomyces roseochromogenus subsp. oscitans DS 12.976; assembly: GCF_000497445.1. Lineage (NCBI taxonomy): Bacteria > Bacillati > Actinomycetota > Actinomycetes > Kitasatosporales > Streptomycetaceae > Streptomyces > Streptomyces roseochromogenus. The sequence goes on from NZ_CM002285.1 coordinate 9,078,030, forward strand.
GTTGGCCGCTGTGGAGATGTGCACGGGCGCGACATAACCGCTGGCCGGACGGCCGGAGAAGGCACGGTTGAACTCGTCGAGGATCTGCCAGCCCTGCAGCGACAGCGGTTCGGGGACGGTGGCCGCCTGGTACTGCTCGCTGTTGATGCGCTGGAACGCGGACGGGTCGCCGTCGCCGGCGCCGATGTTGAAGGGCGGGCCGGAGCCTTTCTCCCCGGCCGAGCGGAAGGCGGGGGCGGCGTCGGCGAAGTACAGGTCGTTGATCGCGACGGAGTAGGTCCACCGGCTCCCGAAGCGGGAGAGAAGGACGGAGACCTCCCTGGGGGTACGGCTGCTCGCGTCCGGGATCGGGATGTTCTCGTACGCCAGCATCCGCACGCCTGCACAGGCGGCCAGCCCCTTCCTGATCAGCTCGGACTTGTGCTTGGCGAAGGGGATCGAGGCGTCGGTGAAGAGGACGACCCCGGCATCGCCGTGGGAGCGTGAGATGACCCACTGCGCGCTGATCGCGGCGACCTCGTCGACGTTGGTGGTGACGTTGGTGAAGAGCCTGGGTTTCACGCTGGGGCCGGGGGATGCGACCGCGTGCCAGCCGATCAGCGGGATGCGCGCGGCGGTGGCCGACGCGACTTGCTGGGAGGTGGAGTTGGGGTCGAAACCGCCGATGACGATGCCCGAGGGCCTGAGTGCGACCGCCTCGCTCAGCGCCGCCTGGATGCCGGCGGGGGTGCCCTCGCCGTCGATCACCCGGACGTTCCAGCCGATGACCCTCGCGGCCTCCTTCACGCCCTGCGCGACGCCCGCGACTCCTGGGTTGGTCATCGTCTGCGCGACGTAGACGATCGTCTTGCCGGACACCGCCGCGGAGCCACTGGTCGGCCCGTTCCAGGGGATCTCGGACTTCTCCGCCCGGGCGACGGCGGTCTGGGCCCTGGCCTGGGCGGCGGGGCAGCCGCCCGGACCGGCGGTGGAGACCCCGGGGCCGTTCGACGAGCCGCGTTCGCACCCTGCCAGGGCGCTCGCCGCTGCCAGCAGGGCGAGGGAGACGGATCGCACCTTGACGATGCCGGGGAGGGCCTTGCGGTTGCGGTGCACGGGAGCTCCTCGCCGAGGAATGAGGGTGACGCGGCCGGAGGGGGACGTGGAGAGCCGTGGCGTGGGTCAGGGAGGGGTGCCGGCCGTGCCACCGTCCGGTGCCGAGGATGACGGCTCCGGGGGCGGGGTATGCGCGTCACGTGACGCGCCCGCCCCGGCGCGCAGGCGGCGGGCGGAGTAGCCGGCCAGGCCTACGGCGAGAAGGAGGGTGCCGCCGTGGAACAGGGGGATCGTCCAGAAGTCGGCGCCCATCTGGCCGATCCCGGTGAGGCCGACGGCGAGCACGGCGACGGCGACGAGCGTTCCCAGGGCGTTGGGGCGGCCGGGTTTCACCGCGGTGGAGCCGAGGAGAGCGCCGACGAACGCGGGCAGCAGATAGTCGAGGCCGACGCTGGGATTGCCGATCTGCTGCTGGGCCGCGAGCAGCACACCGGCGAAGCCGACGAGCAGTCCCGATGCGGTGAACGCGTAGACGGTGTACCTGCGGGTCGGAATGCCGACCAGGTCGGCGGCGCGCGGGTTCGAGCCGACGACGTAGAGGTACCGGCCGAGCGGAAGCCGCTCCAGCACCAGCCAGAGCGCGATGGCGAGGGCGAGCACGTAGAAGGCGGGAACCGGAAGGCCGAGGAACCTGGAGTCGTAGAGATCGGTGAAGGCGGCGGGGAGACCCTGCGGGCCGGGGACGATCCGTCCGCCGCCGGTGACCCAGCCGGTCACGGCGTACATCATGCCGCCCGTCCCGAGGGTGGCGATGAAGGAGTCGATCCGGCCGAACTCCACGACGACACCGTTGAGGGCGCCCACGACCACCCCTCCGGCGATCACCACGAGGCAGGCCCACGGCCAGGGCCACCGCTCGTTGACGATGAGGTGCATCACCATGACGTGCGCCAGGCCGAGACCATAGCCGATGGAGAGGTCGAACGCGCCGGTCACGATGGGGACGGTGGCGGCGAGCGCGAGGACGGCGGGGATCGACTGGTCGGACAGGGTCGAGTCGACCGTGTCCCGCGTGGGAAATGTGCGCGGCAAGAGGAGGGAGAAGACCAGGAAGAGCAGAGCGGTGAGGGCCAGGAGGCCGTAGGTACTGACGAGTTGTCCGGCGTGGCCCCGTCGGTGCTGCCGGGACGGGGACGTGGAGGACGGGGGCGAGGCGCTCATGAGGTGGTCGCGGTTCCGGAGGGGGGCATGGCCGAGGCCGCCCGGGTCAGCCCGGCGACCGTGAGGGCCGGACCGCTCAGCTCGGCCGTCACGGACCCGTGGACGAACACCAGGGCGCGCCGGCACACGCCCGCGATCTCCTCGAAGTCCGTGGAGACGAGCAGCACCGCGAGGCCGGTGGCCAGTGCCTCGTCGAGCAGGCGGTAGATGGCGGCCTTGGCTCCGACGTCCACACTCGCGGTCGGTTCCTCCAGGATCAGCAGGCGCAGGCTCACCCGGAGCCACCGGCCGATCATGACCTTCTGCTGGTTTCCGCCGGACAGCGTGCCGATGGGGGCCTCGCTGTCACGGGGACGCACCGAGAACCGTTCGATCAGGCGGGCGGCCTCGGCGCGTTCACGGCGGGGGGCGATCCAGTGCAGCGCCGGCAGGCCCCCGGCGCGCGGGTTGGCCAGGAGGTTCTCCCGTACGGTCAGCTCGGCGGCGCAGCCCTCGCGCTGTCGGTCCCCGGGCACGAAGCCGACACCGAGACGAACGGCGTGGGCGACCGTGCGGGGCCGGTACGGCCGGCCGCCGAGGAGTGCCCGGCCGTCGAGGAAGGGCCGGGCACCGGCGAGAGCTCGGCCCAGGTCCATGTGCCCGGCGCCGGAGAGGCCCACCAGGCCGAGCACCTCGCCGGCTCTGAGTTCCAGGCCGACCGGTCCCGCGCCGGCGGTCCGTACGGCGTCGAGGGCCAGGAGCGCCGGGCCGTCGGCGGGGACGGTGGCGGGGCGGTAGTGCGCCGGTTCGTCGCCGACGATGTCTTGCACCAGACGGGCGGGGCTGTGGCCCGCCAGGGTGCCGTGGCTGACGAGGCGGCCGTCGCGCAGGACGGCGAAGGCGTCGGCGACCTTGTACACCTCGTCCAGACGGTGGCTGACGTAGAGGAGGCCATGCCCCTGGTCGCGCAGGGCGCGCAGCACGTGGAAGAGCCGGGTGCAGTCCGTTGCGGGCAGGCGCGCGGTCGGCTCGTCGAGGACGATGAGTTTCGCCTGGGCGGCCAGGGCTCGGGCGATGGCGACCAGTGAGCGCTCGGCGGGGGAGAGGCGGGCGATCGGCGTGGCGGGGTCGAGGTGCCCGGCGATGATCCGCAGCGCGCCGGTGCAGCGCTCCCGGGTGCGCTGCCAGGAGATGAGTCCGGCCCGGCGCTGATATCCGGTGCTCAGGGCGATGTTCTCGGCGACCGTCATCCACTCCACGAGGCCGAGGTCCTGGTGGATGAAGGACATGGCGCGGGAGGCGGCATGACTCCCGAGCGGGTGCCCGTCCACCGTGACCTGTCCCGCGTCGGCGTGGTGGACGCCGGCGAGCACCTTGATGAGTGTGGACTTTCCGGCTCCGTTGGGGCCGAGGAGGGCGAGGACGCTGCCCGCGTGGACGTCGAGGTCGACCCCGTCCAGGGCGAGGGTCCCGCCGAACCGCTTGGCCAGCCCGCGGATGCGGACCAGCGGTTCCGTGGAGGTGTCGGGAGGGTCGTGCACGGACATCTCCGAAGGTCGGCCTGGCGAGTCTTTCCCGACTGTTCGCCCTTGATCCTAGTGGGCCGATCCATGGCATTTTGGATATTTCCTGCTTTATATGACCCCAATGGGTCAGCGGCGCCAGCCGGCCTCAGATGCCGTCGAGGCCGCATTCGGCCCAGATGACCTTGCCCTGAGGCAGGTAGCGCGTACCCCAGCTCTGTGCCAGCTGGGCGACGAGGAACAGGCCCCGGCCGCCCTCGTCAGTGCTGGCCGCCCGGCGCAGGTGCGGGGCGGTGTTGCTGGCGTCGGAGACCTCGCAGATCAGGGTGCGGCCGTGGAGCAGCCGTACATGGACGGGTCCGGAACCGTGCCGGATGGCGTTGGTGACCAGCTCGCTGAGGATCAGCTCCGCGGCGAACGCGGCTTCGCCGAGTCCCCAGTCGGCCAGCTGACGCACGGCGCAGGCGCGGACTTCGCCGACGAGGGCCGGGTCGGCCTGGAGGTCCCAGGAGGCGATCCGGTCGGTGTCCAGGGCGTGGGTGCGGGCTACGAGCAGGGCGATGTCGTCGCCGGGGTGGGCGGGCGCCACGGTGTTCAGGACCACCTGGCAGGTCTCCTCGGGCGTGCGTTCCGGGTGGGCCAGGGCCTCGCGCAACTGGTCGAGGACCCCGTCGACGTCGCGGTAGCGGTCCTCGATGAGTCCGTCGGTGTAGAGGACGAGCTGGCTGCCCTCGGGGAGGTCCAGCTCGACGGCTTCGAAGGGCAGGCCCCCGAGGCCGAGAGGAGGCCCGGCGGGCAGTTCGGGGAAGGACACCGTGCCGTCGGGGCGGACCAGCGCGGGGGGAGGATGCCCGGCGCGGGCCATGGTGCACTGCTGGGTGGTCGGGTCGTAGATGGCGTACAGGCAGGTCGCGCCGATGATGTCCGCTTCGTCGGCGGCTGGGTCCTCCCGGTCCAGGCGTCCGACCAGATTGTCGAGGTGAGTGAGGACCTCGTCCGGGGAGAAGTCGAGTTCGGCGAAGCTGCGTGCGGCGGTGCGCAGCCGTCCCATGGTGGCGGCGGAGAGCATGCCGTGGCCGACGACGTCCCCGACCATGAGGCCCACACGGGTGCCGGAGAGGGGGATGACGTCGTACCAGTCCCCGCCCACGTCGGATTCGGCGGGCAGGTAGCGGTGGGCGACCTCGACGGCGTCCTGGTCGGGCAGCCCCTGGGGGAGCAGGCTGCGCTGCAGCGCCAGGACCATGGCGCGTTCACGTGTGTAGCGCCGGGCGTTGTCGATGGACAGGGCGGCACGGGTGGCGAGTTCCTGGGCCAGCGAACGGTCGTCGTCGCCGAAGGGGGCGCTGTGCTGTCCGCGGTAGAAGGCGGCGACGCCCAGGACGACACCGCGGGCCACCAGAGGGGCCGCGACGAGAGAGCGAACGTGAGCCAGCAGCTCCTCGGAGTGCTCGGGGTCGTGGGCGAGCCAGCCCGCGGCGACGCTGAGGTCCGGTTCCAGCACCGCCTCCCCGCTGGTCAGACAGCGCAGCTGCGGCGTGGCCGGGCCGTAGTCGACCTGCTTGCCGACCGGGTGGAAGGGGCAGTCGTCACGGATGCCGTGGACGACCGTACGGCGCAGGTCGCCGTGCGGGTCGCTGGACTCCTCTCCGCGCAGTGCGGCCTCGGGCAGGTCGATCGTGACGTAGTCGGCGAGTCGGGTCACCGCCGTCTCGGCCAGTTCCTGGGCGGTGCGGCGCACGTCCAGGGTGGTGCCGATACGCGTACTGGCCTCGGACAGCAGCTCCAGGCGGCGTCGTGCGGCGAGGGCGTACCGTCCCACCTCCGGCTCCCCCACGAGCAGCAGCCCTCTCGACGGCCGCGTGGAGGAAGGACGGGTGTCTCCCGCTCCGACGACGGTGACGCCCTTGTTGCCCACGGCCACCTGGCCGGGTGCTCCGACGGCGACGGACCCGGACGGCAGGACGTCACGGGAGGCGGCAGGCTCGGCGGGGGAGCCCGGCAACTCCTCGGTCTGCCGCGGGGTGATGAGGGGATCCGGTGGTGCGGGGCCGGGCAGGACGGCCTCGATGGCCAGGCCCTGCACCCCGGTGGCACTCGTCATCGGACGGCTCAGCAGCGTGATACACCGTCCGTCGGACAGGGGGACGCGGACAGCGGCCCGCTGCGCGCAGGAGATCAACTCGGTGGCTTTCTCCATGAGGAGCGCATGGTCACGGGGGTGCTGTCCGAGAGCCAGTTCGTCCAGCCCCATGGTGTGGTGACGGCCGACGACGGCTTCGGCTTCGGTGTCCAGGTAGGCCCGCAGCAGAGCGCGCTCGCGTGCGGAACTGTGGCTCAGCAGCCGCCGTTCGATGGCTCGAGCCGCCTTGCGTATCACGGTGGCCAGCGCGGGATGGTCGAAGCTGCGCGGATATCCGAAACACAGGACGCCCTCGATACGGCCGCTGAGCGGGTCGCGGACCGGAAGCGCGCGGCAGGCGCTTCCCTGAGAGCGCTCGGCGAAGTGCTCGGCACCGTAGACCCGGATGAGCTGCCGCTCCGCCAACGCGAGACCGATGCCGTTCGTGCCGGCGACCTGCTCGGAGAATACGAACCCCGGCACGCGCTGGATCGCCGGGAGGCTTCTCGCCAGGGACGGCTCTCCGAAACGACGCAGGAGGACCGTTCCACGCGCGTCGGCGACGCAGATGTTCATCTGACTGCCGGCGAAGCTGTACTGCAGCCGGTCGAGCACCGGCACGGCCGCGCGGATGATCCGTGCGTCCGTATCGAAATCCTCTTCGAAGGGGAGGTCGGACTGGTCCGGCGAGAGCCCGAGGGACCGGCAGCGCTGCCAGGAATTCGAGATGGGTGTGCGCACGCCCGCTTCGACCGGCTCACCCTCCAGAAATCGCTCACGCGAACGTACGGGCCCCGTGCCGTCTGGCGCACGTCCCGTCGGTGTCGGTGCCCCGCCGAACCGAACCACCCTTCGCCTCACTCGCGATAGTCCGTTTTTGGAAATTACCTGTCATATATGAGAATACGAAGTTTGGGGGCATTGGTCATGATGCGGCAGATTCATCATGTACATGACCGGTCGGGCCGGTTGTCACAGGACCGCCACCGGATTGACGGGCGACCCCGTCCCGCCCGGGACGTTCAGCGGCGCCACGACCAGCAGGAACTCATACCGCCCGGCCTCCGCGGTGGCGGCGGAGAGGGCTTCCAGATCGAGGTTGTCCAGCAGCGGGACCCCCATCGCGGCCATGGCCAGGGCATGGACCGGCGAGTGCACGCCCTCCACGGGCGAGGGCCGTACATCACTGTCGCCGTCGCCGCCCAGTAGCGCGATGCCACGCTCGGCGAGCAGCGGTACCGCGTCCACGTGGAAGCCCGCGCTCGCCGTGTCGGGGTCCCAGGCCCCGAGTTCCGTACGGCGCCGGACCTGCCCGGACCGCAGCAGCACCGCGTCTCCCTCGCCGATCGTCACATCGAGCGCCCTTTCCGCGGCGGTGATGTCCTGCGCGTGCACCGCTTGTCCCGGCTCCAGCCAGCGGATTCCGAGGACGGCGGGAAGGTCGAGGAGCACACCCCTGGTGATGAGGGGCCCGAGCGCCGACACTGCGCCGAAGCGGGCGCCCGCGGTGCCGACGACGTCGCCGGCCCTCCGGCCGTCGTAGAGCTGCCCCCTGTAGGCGATATGGCACAGGGCGTCGAGATGCGTGATGCCCTTGCCGTGGTAATCGGCGGCGATGAAGTCCTTGTGGGTCGAGGGTTCCGGGCTCTCCACGTCACCGAGATCGGTCATGTGGTGCAGAGCGGGCTTGCGGTTGCCGGGCCCGGGGCGGGTGTTCCAGGGCAGCGCCAACGGGACGACCGTGCCGGACCGCACTCCGGCCGTGGCCCGCCGTACATGGTCCGCGGTCACTCGGTTCCAGGCACCGCGGTCGGCCGGGTCCCAGCGACCCCATGTGCGGACCGCCTCGAAGAGCACGTCGAATTCCCGACGGGAGACGGCGGGCCCGTTGCCGGTAGCGGCTGATCCGGGATCGGGGGCATCGGCGGACTTCGAAGTCATCTGTACTCACCGTTCTCCGGGCGTGACGCAGTGAGCGTGGCGCTCGTGATCAATTCCAGCTTGGCACAGTGGCCGCGCCGCTCGGCCCGGGAACCCGGCTTGACCCGGGTTCCCGGGCCGAGCCGCGGTGCGGGTGCCGAGCGCCCCGCTCCGGCACGAGCCAAAGGCGCCGCGCCGGAGGCAAAATGAGGCATGGGCACGACGGACTCCTCCCGAGCAGTCGCCGGCCGGTCGGTGGCCGGCCCCGCCGCGCCGCCCAGTGGCCTGCTCGATCTGCTCAGCGTCGCCGCGGTGGTGCTGAACACGGCCGGCGAGGTGGTCTTCTGGAGTCCGAAGGCCGAGGAACTGTTCGGCTACACCGCGGCGGAAGCGCTGGGTCAGTCCGCAGCCCGGCTGACGGTCCACGAGGAGCACCGGGATGAGGTGACCAAACTCTTCGCCGAGATCATGGAATCCGGCACCGACTGGGCCGGGGTGTTCCCGATCCGGCACAAGGACGGCAGCACCCGCCTGGTGGAGTTCCGCAACATGCGGTTGCTGGACGACCTCGGTGACGTCTACGCCCTGGGGCTCGCCGCGGATCAGGCCGCTGTGGAGCGGATCGAGCGAGATGCCGCCCTGGCCATGCGCCTGGTGTCCCAGTCCCCGGTCGGGCTCGCCATTCTCGACCCGGACCTACGGTACGTGGCCGTGAATCCCGCTCTCGAACGCATCACCGGTCAGTCCGCGGCCGAGCGTCTGGGCCGACCGGTCGGCGAGGTCCTGACCTTCCTGGACACGGACCCCGAGGCGCGTCTGCGCCGTGTCCTGGAGACGGGCGAGTCGGTCGTGGACCGGGACATCGTCTGCCGTCCCCCCGCCGACCCGGACCACGAGCATGCCTGGTCCGTCTCGTACTACCGGCTGGACGATTCCGGCGGGCGGGTGCTGGGCCTGGCCTATTCCGTCATCGACGTCACCGAGCGTCATCGAGCCGCTGCCGAGGCGGCACAGGCCCGGCAACGGCTGGCACTGATCGCCCAGGCCTCCGCCTGCGTGGGGTCCACCCTCGACCTGGAGACGACAGCGCGCGAGCTCGCCGACGTCGTCGTGCCGGTCCTGGCCGATGTGGCCGCCGTGGACGTGCTCGACAGCGCCCTTGACGGCCGGACCGCGCCGAGCGAGGGACCGGCCCTCTTCCGCGCGCTTGCCGTGAGGGCGGCCCTCTCCACCGAGGCAGCCCGCGCGGCCGACCCGCCAGGTGGACTCGCCACCTACGGCAGTGACCGCCTGATCACCCGGTGCGTGCGCACCCGCCAACCGGTAATGGTGCCGCATACCACCCGTCGGGATCTGGAGCGCATCGCCCGCCATGGCGAGGCCGCCTCCCTCCTGGCGACGGCCGGCGTGCACTCCTATCTGGCCGTACCCCTGATGGCCCGGGGCGAAGTCCTCGGCGCCCTCGACCTCGTACGCACCCGGAACCCCGCTCCTTTCGATGACGACGACGTGTTCCTCGCCCTGGAGTTGGCCGCCCGAGCCGCCGTCTGCATCGACAACGCCCGTGGATATCAGGCCCAGCGCCATGCGGCACTCACTCTCCAGCGCAGTATGCTTCCCCAGCTCACATCGCCCCTGCCGGGCTTGGAGGTTGCCTGCCGCTACCAGCCCGCCGGCGCCGCGAGTGAGATCGGCGGCGACTGGTACGACGCCATACCCCTGCGGGGAGACAAGACCGCCCTGGTCGTCGGGGACGTCATGGGCAGCGGCATCAACGCCGCCGCCACCATGGGTCAACTCCGCAGCGCTGCCCGCGCCTTCGCCGAACTCGATCTCGCCCCGGCCGAGGTTCTGTATCACCTCGGTCACCTGACCGAAGGGGTCGAGCAGGCCATCACCACCTGCATCTACTGCGTCTGCGACCCTCGCCGGGGCCAGTGCCGGATATGCCTCGCCGGACACCTGCCCCCGGCCCTGCTGCGTGTCGGCCACGCACCGCGGCTTCTCGACCTTCCCACCGGCGCACCGCTGGGCGTCGGCGGGGTCCCCTTCGAGGCCGCCACCATCGCCTTCCACCCCGGCGACGAGCTGGTTCTCTACACCGATGGCCTGGTCGAAACGCGGAGCGAACCCATCGACGCCCGCCTGGACACCCTGCTCGACGCCCTCGCGGCGACACGTGGCCATGACCTGGAGGAGACCTGCGACCGCGTCCTGGAGATTCTCCGCCCGCCCGGCGGCGAAGACGATGTCGCTCTGCTCATCGCCCGATCTCAGCCCTGAGCGGTCACCGTTTCTCCGTCTCTGAGGGACGGCCAGCTCGGCCCAGATGGTCTTCCCGGACGAGGTGTATCGCGTGCCCTGGCGTTGGGACACCTGGGCGACGAGGAACAGGGCGCGGCCTCCCTCATCGTCCCGACGCGCGCGCCGCAGGTGAGGTGCGGTGTGCGCGTCGTCGGAGACCTCGCACAGCAGGGAGCGGTCCCTGATCAGCCTCGGCAGGACGGGCCCGGTGGCGTACCGGATGCTGTTGGTGACCAGCTCGCTGACCACGAGTCCGGCGGTGAACGCCAGTTCGGGCAGCCCCAGGCCTCCCATTGGCGCTCGCTGACGGTGCGGGCGTGAGCCACCATGGCCGGGTCGGGCGGCAGGGCCGACAGCGCCCGGTCGCACAGTTCCTCCCATGGGCATCGGTGCCAGGTGAGCACTTGGGCAAGGCGGTCGATTCCGCTGTCGATGTCGGTACGCCGGTCCTCCACGAGCCGTCGGTGAAGAAGGCCACTACGCTGCCGCCGGACAAGTTCAGCTCAACGTTCTCGCAGGGCAGGCCGCCCAGCCCCAGGGGCGGTCCCGGTGCCAGCGGGGACAAGGCCACCGAGCCGCTCGCATCGGCCACGATCGGCGGGGGATGGCCCGCGCTCGCCCGGACGCACCGGCCGCTGACCGGGTCAGAGATCGCGTACAGGCACGTCACCCCGAGCGCCGCGTCGCTCAGCCCGTCATTCGCGCCCCGTGCCACACGACGGACGACAACCGCAGGTCCGAGCGGTGGCCCGTGGCTTGAAACGACCCCGTCCCGCGAGGCAACGTATCCTGGCCCATGACGACCGACTCCCGTGACCGATGTTGACGGTTTGCTGACCGACAGCCGTGGTGCACGCCGCTGACCTGCGGTAACGATGATGAGTGGCGGCCCGCCCCGCCCTGCCGAACGCCGTTGTCACACCGCGCGGGAATCCACCGCGCCGCTGATACGTCCGACGTGCCATCGACCCTCATCGCCCCTCATCCGAAAGGCTTCCGATGACTCAGCCTCCCGCCGTTCCGGCCGTTGAGCGCAACGACGCCAAGCACCGGTACGAGATCCTGGTCGACGGCGAGCGCGCCGGGCTGACCGCCTACCGCGACCGCGGCGAACAGCGTGTGTTCTTCCACACCGAGATCGACGAGGCCTTCGCCGGACAGGGCCTGGCCTCCCGGCTGGTCGAGGAGGCGCTCACCGACGTACGGGCGTCCGGGAAGCGGATCGTGCCTGTCTGCCCGTACGTGGCCCAGTTCCTGAAGAAGCACGAGGAGTTCGCCGACATCACCGACGAAGTGACGCCCGACGTCCTGCAGTGGCTGGAGACCGAACTGGGCTGACCGTCCGCACAGCGCCGGGCACAGGGCGCCCGTCCCCGCGGTGACCGTGACGTCGTACCGCCCCGCTTCGGTGGGCCACGTCAGCTGTGTGCGGTCGCCGGCGCCGTACACGGAGAAGTCCTGGCGGCCGTCGGTGCCGGCGGCGTCCCAGACGTAGGCGCGGGACGCGTGTGCCGTAACCGTGAACGGGCTGCCGGTGAAGGGCAGGGCGACGTTGGGCAGCACGGTGAAGTGTTAGCCGACGCTGCCGGGGACCCTGACCGCCGCAGCGAGTCACCGGCGTCCGCCTTCGCCATCAGGGCGACGGTGTCGGGCAGTTGGGGAATACTGCAGTCGGGCCTGGTGAAGTCGAAGCAGCTGGTGAGGTCGCCGCAGACGGCGCGCCGCCAGTCGGAGATGTTGGGCTCGTGCACACCGGTGACGCGCTCAGCACCGAAGTGTGGTCGAACACCCGGGAGTTGGCCCAGCCGCCGCGCGACCACAGCGACACGACCCACAGCGGTACCCGGCTGCCGAGGGGGGAGACGGTGGGCAGGGTGCCGTCCTTGCGGTGCTGGTCGAACACCGTGAGGTCCCACTTCGTCATGGCGTTGACGTAGCGCGGGTCGTCCTGGCCTGTCGCCGCGCTGGGGGTGCGTCGGGGAGGCGAGCGCGATGCTGCTGCCGGATGCGGCGGCTGGTGAGAGGGAGGACACGGGGTTGGGTCCGCTCCGCCCCGGGTGCCGCCGTCGCCTGGGCCGGACAGGGGGCGGGCTCGACGGCCACCTCCAGTGCGGTGCGGGCCTGGCCCGGCCCGGAGCGTGACAGGCGTTGAGGCCGTAGACCATCAGCAGTCCCGTGAACGAGGCCATCGTTGGTTCAGAACGGGTAGTCGGCGATGTCCGGGCGCACGGTGACCCACTGCGTCTCGGTGAAGGCCTCGACGTTGGCGGCGGCTCCGCCGAACCGGGACCCGGTGCCGGACGCCTTGACCCCGCCGAAGGGGGCGTTGGGCTCGTCGTCGACCGTTTGCTGATTGATGTGGATCTTGCCGGAGTCGATCCGGTCGGCGAGCTTCATTGCCGTGCCGACGTCACCGAGGATGCCGACGGACAGCCCGAACTCGCAGTCGTTGACGATCCGCGCGGCCTCCTCCAGCGTGGCGAAGCCGATGACGGGTGCGACGGGTCCGAAGATCTCCTCGCGCCACGCCGGCATATCGGTGGTCAGCCCCGTCAGTACGGTGGCACGGTACCCGGCGCCCACGATCTCGCCGCCCGCGGCCAGCGTCGCGCCCGCCGCGACGCTGTCGGTGACGATCCCGTGCACCCGCTCCAGCTGCCGCCGGTCGATGAGCGGCCCCAGCGCCACGTCCTCCCGCGCGGGGTCGCCCACGGGCAGCGCCTCGGCCTTGGCCGTGAGCGCGGCGGTGTACTCGTCGAGGAGGGACTCGTGCACGATGTGCCGGCCGGTCGTCATACAGATCTGCCCCTGATGCAGGTACGAGCCGAACGCACCGGCCGAGGCCGCCTTCTGCACGTCGGTCCCGGGCAGCACCACCAGGGCGTTGTTCCCGCCGAGTTCGAGGTGGGCCCGCTTGAGCAGCCGGCCGGCCCGCTCGCCGATCGCCCGTCCGACCGGAGTGGATCCGGTGAAGGAGACGACCCGTACCTCGGGCGCCTCGACGACCGCCTGACCGACCGAGCCGTCGCCCGGGAGCAGATGAAGCACCCCGGCGGGCAGCCCGGCCTCCTCGAAGACCCGCACGATGACGACACCGCCGCTGACCGCGGTGCGCGGATCCGGCTTGAGCAGCACCGCGTTGCCCAGCGCCAGCGCGGGCGCCACCGAGCGCAGACCCAGGATGAGCGGGAAGTTGAACGGCGCGATCACGCTCACCACGCCGGCCGGGCGCCGCCGGGCGAGCGACCAGCGGGCGTCCTCGGACGTGAGTACCTCACCCTGCGGATGGGTCGGCAGCCCCGCGCACTCGAAGCACTCGCCGAGTGCCAGCTGCACCTCGAAACCCGCCTTGGCCCGTACGGAGCCCGCCTCCCGCACCAGCCAGTCCTCGATCTCGGCGGCGTGCTCGGTGAACAGCTCGCCCGCCCGGCGCAGTACGGCCGCCCGCTGTTGTGGAGAGGTGGCCGCCCAGGACTGCTGGGCCTCGGCGGCGCGGGCAGCGGCGCGGCCGACGTCCTCGGCGGTGGCCAGGCCCACCGTGCCTAGCTGAGCCCCGGTCGCAGGCTCGATCACCGGCTGCTCTCGGGTGGCGGCCTTCCAGCCGTCGCTGAAAAGCTTCTTACTCCAGACGTTACTGTCGAGGAGTGTCATCGGTCTTCCTTCCGTCACCCGTGACGGGTGAACTCTCCATGAAGCAGCCGGACTTGGTCGACGGGCAGTGCTCCGGAGGGCGTGGTGAGCGCCGTGCCGACCTGGACGAGCCGGGGACCGCCCGGCGCTTCGGACAGTACGGCCCGCAGCACGTCCACGCCGCCGACGTGCCGGGGAAGTACCCGTAGGCCTGCGCGATATGGGTGAAGTCCAGGCCCGGGATGGAGAACGTGAGCGCCACCCTGACTGTCGCCATGCCCGCCGCCAGAGTATTCGTGGAGCTGGCGGACCCGACGCCCCACGCTGCGATCGATGGCATCGGCTGGGTTTCGGAAGCCGCAGACCGGGCGCCGCTGACCGAGGTGAGCAGATATCCCGGATGGACGTGAGCCGAGCTTGTGGCCGTACCGAGGGAAGGAGGCCCAGTGTGACGATCCGGTGGATCGACGACATCGAGGACGTCAGCTCGACTGAAGGCCGCCGAAGGGGCCGTGGCCTGACGACGCCTCCCGTACGTGCCGCACACCGGGATCCGGCGGACGCCGATGAGGACTACGGCCTGGTGATCCGCGTCAGGCGGACGGCGCGCCGGTGAGGACCTCGACCTGGCCGGTGTCAAGGGAGTAGTAGGCGCTGACGACGGCCAGGTCGCCCTTCCGCACCATCGGGGCGAGGTCTTTGTTGGACCGCAGGGCGGCGGAGGTCTGCTTGGTGTGGATGCGGATCATGGCGTCGACGGGGTCGGAATGCTTGCCCTTCGCCGTCTCCTCGTACGCGGGCTTCAGCGCGTTGGAGATGGCATCCAGATTGCCTGGCAGCTCCTTGCCGTCCTTGAGCGCCGTGTACGCGGCCTTGATGGCGCCGCAGCGTTGGTGCCCGAGGACGACGATCAACGGCGTGCCGGAGGTCAGTGGCCCGTACTCGACGGAGCCGGTGACGACAGGTCCCACCACCTGTCCGCCGGTGCGCAGCACGTACAGGTCGCCGAGCCCGGTGTCGAACAGCAACTCCGGCGGCACCCGGGAGTCGATGCAGGAGAGGATCACGCCGTAGGGGTGCTGCTCCGCGGCGACGAATTGGCGGCGAGCGGGGTCCCGGTCGGGGTGCTGCAGTGTGCCGTTCACCCAGCGCTTGTTGCCCTCCATCAGCCGCGCGAAGGCCGGCCAGGGGGAATCCGGCCGTGCGGTCGGACTCGCGGACACGGATGGGGCCGCCGCGACGGCCTGCTTCTTGGTCTCGGTCGACTTCGAGGAACAGCCGGTGATCAGAGCGGCGGAGGCCAGCAGGCCCCCGGTGAGTATGGCTCTGCGCTGCGGGTGCCCAGTACTGACCATTGCGCTCTCCTCGTTGCTTCTCGTACGGAAGCTGCGACTGAGTGGCCTTCTGCCCCTGTGGGTGCCGGAGCCGGTCAGGCTTGGAACGCCGAACGGGCGGGCAGCGTGCCGCACGGCCTGATGTCGAATCTATTGCATAGGTAAAGGTCATGCGTCTGGGCCTGGTGTACCCGCGTCTCCCGTCGCAGTGAGCGAGGTGTGCTCCCGCCTCGTCCATTGCGCCGGAGAGCTGGCCTCCCGCGCCTCGGTTGTCCGGTCGGAAGCCGGCCCGTCTCACTCGGCCATTCGGATGAACGGGCCGATCGTCTCGGCCGGGGCGCCCACCGGCTTCTGACGACCTCGTGCATGGGTGGCCGTGGCACATCGAGGTCTGCGGAGCCGCGAGTGCAGGCGAGAGGTGCCCCGCAGCCGTGGTGGATGCCGCGGCGCGTACTGACCGTGGTGTCGGCCGATGGCGGCGTCACTGCCGGTGTCGGGGTGGTCTGGCTCGTGTGGCGTCCGAAGTCACCGCACATGCTTGAGCACCTTGCGCTCCTGGAGTGGTACGGCGAGCGGTGGCGGCATGCACGGGGAGGCAGCGGCCCCGGACACGATTCTGCCGACGTCGATGTGCTCGACGTCTGCGACAGCGCGGGCGCCCCTCAGGCTCAACGCGCATCACGGTGCCAAACGGCTTCGTGGGCAAGGACGTCGATGTCGGTCGGCCTGGCGGGGCCGGCTTCCTCGCGAGCCCAGGGAGTTCTCGCAGTTGACGGCCGCGAGCAGGTTGGTCGGACCCGTGGTTCGAGGAAGGTGAGCACGCCGGACTGGCGCAGGACAGTAAGCCGGCGTCGACGTCGGTCACTTCGACGGGTCG
The DNA here is from genome assembly GCF_000497445.1 of Streptomyces roseochromogenus subsp. oscitans DS 12.976. Classification (NCBI taxonomy): domain Bacteria; kingdom Bacillati; phylum Actinomycetota; class Actinomycetes; order Kitasatosporales; family Streptomycetaceae; genus Streptomyces; species Streptomyces roseochromogenus. Next base: position 9,093,975 of record NZ_CM002285.1, read on the forward strand.
CGGGTGAGCAGTGCGACCCGGTCGGGGGTGAGGCGGGCGGGCCCGGCCGCTCTTCGAGCCCGTACCTCGGCAGAGTCGGTTACCGGCCGGTAGATTTGGCTGATCATGTACTCCCCGCAACCACTTGAGTCTCTCTAGGCTCCGATCACCACACCGGATGGATGCCGTCGAGGCATCACGGTCCGATCCGAGCCCGATGGAGACACCGATGACGCGGTCCGGCCGTATCCGTGCGCACCTGGTCCGGGGTTGCCTGGCGGGAGCGGCGGCGATGACCTCGATCGCCCTGTGCGCGAGCATCGGCACGGCCCCCGCCTCAGCCGCCACGCCTCCGGCGCGGTCGGCGGCCGCCGTTACCGACGGGCCGTCCTTTCGCCTGGTCGACATTCCCATGAAGGACGGTGTCGTCCTCAAGGCCGATGTCCTTGCGCCCGCGGCCGGAACGCCGGGCGCCGACTCGCGTGGACGCTATCCGGTGATCGTGCAGCCCGCCTCCTGGGGGCAGAACGACCTGGAGTATGTCGCTCAGGCCAGGAAGCTGGCTGCCGACGGCTATGTGGTGGTCACCTACACGGTGCGCGGATTCTGGCTCTCGGGTGGACGGGTCGACGTCGGCGGGCCCACAGACGTCGCCGACATCTCCTCCGTCATCGACTGGACCCTCGCCCACACCGAGGCCGACCCACAGCGCGTCGGCATGCTCGGCCTGTCACTGGGCGCGGGCATGTCCCTGCTGGGTGCCGCCTTCGATCCTCGGATCAAGGCGGTGGCCGCACTGAGCGCTTGGGGTGACCTGGTCGACTCCCTCTACAGCGGTCAGACCCGGCATCTGCAGGCGGCAGCACTGCTCAACGCCCTGCAGGCGCCAACCGGCCGTCCGGGCGCGGAGTACGCGCGGACCCTGGCCGACCTCTACGCCAACCGCGACATGAAGGAAGTCGTCAACTGGGCCAGAATGCGGTCTCCGTTGACCTACATGGATCGCATCAACGCCCACGGCACGGCGGTCTTGCTGGCCAACGCGTGGAGCGACAGCATCTTCAACTCCAGCCAGATCACGGACTTCTACCAGAAGCTGACCGGCCCCAAGCGCCTGATCATGCGCCCCGGAGACCACGCCACCCAGGAACTGACCGGATTCCTCGGTATGGACAACGAGACATGGGCGAACGCACATGACTGGTTCGACCAGCAACTGAAAGGCAGTGGCGGCACTTCGGGGGACCATGGCGCACCGGTGGAACTGCACGTCAGGAATGGCGGCGGTGAGGAGGATTATCCGAGCTGGCAGGCCGTAAGCGCGGGGACCCGGTCACTGCCGCTCGGTCGTGCGGACGCCTTCGGCACCGGTGCGCTCGATGGTCCGGCCGACACCGGATGGCGCACCTCGATCACCGGTGGCATCGATTCCGGTGCGGACGCCGGGGTCACCGAACTGTCCGGAGCGCTCGACCAGATCGCCGCGCTGCCGCCGATCGTCGAGGTTCCGCTGCTGCCGCGGTTCGCTGCCGCCGTCTGGCAGTCGGCGCCCTACCCCTCCGTCCAGCGCATCCGCGGTGCGGTCACGCTGCACACCACCGTCACCTCCTCCGCTTCGGAGGGCACCGTCTTCGCCTACGTCTACGACGTGAACACCCTCGGCGTGGGCAAACTCATCTCGCACGCACCACAGAGTTGGTCCGGCCACACTCCGGGGCAGGCCTTCCCGCTCGACGTCGCGCTCTTCACCACGGCCTACGACGTTCCGGCCGGCCACCGGCTGGCCCTCGTCCTCGACACCAAGGACCCCGCGTACGGCGGCAGCACCCCGCTCGGCAGCGACGTCTCGTTCAGCTCCCCGCAGGCCGACCCGTCCCGTCTGGTGCTGCCACTGCGTTGACCGGACGACGGTGGCGTGTCCCGCGCGAAAACCTTGGCTCAAGGGGCGGGCACAGGCGGCGACCCCACGAACGCCAGGGCGGACTGGGCCACATCCGAAGGGAGAGGGGGGTCCTGTGCCGCACGTCAGCGGGCGCGTAGGTCGAGGGAGCGCCGGTGGTCGGTGGAGCGGTGGTCGGCGCCGATGGCGTCGCCTCGAACAGGGTGATGCCGGCTCGGCGATGCGTCGGCGCCGACTGGATCCGGTGCGACGGGTTTCGTGTGCGCCGGGCCGGGCGCGGTGCGCAGCCACCCCGTCCGGGCGGCGAGGGTGCCGAGCGCGAGGGAGGTGAGGTGGCCGGCGTCGGCGAGTTCCTGGTCGTACAGCAACGCGGCCGTCAGCGCCGCGGCGAGCAGAGGCAGCCCGTAGCGGCGCAGTCGGCCGTCGGCGAGGGTGAGCAGGCAGGCGCCGGTCGTCACCAGGCCGTAGCTGATGCCCACGTCACGGGCTCGGGTGGGAACTCCCGGCAGATGGGCGACGTGCATCAGCCACAGGGCGCCCTCGGTGAGCAGGGTCGCGGTGAGGTGGCCGAAGACGAACACTCCGCAGGCGCGCAGCGTGCCCCAGCGCCATTCGGCGCATCCCAGGACCCCGGCCACGGCGGCGATACCTACCAGGGCCGGGACGCCGTCGACCACCAGACCGCTGGTGAACAGGGTCCACCACTTGCCGACATCCATGTGATGGACGTTGCTGCTGTTGTGGCGCATGAAACGGGCGCGCTCTGCCGCCGGTTGTCCCTTCAGCCACCATGCGGTCAACAGCAGGGCCGTCACGTACACGGCGGTACCCGGCAGCCGCCGCCTCAACGTCTTCACAGCCCTCATATGCGTCCGTTTCATCCCTTTTGATGCTGTTCTCGTCACCCACGCTCGGGCGCTCACGGGCGATGTGCCCGGCCTTCCCAGGAAGAGACCATCGGCCGCGGCGTGAGGTTCCTGCGAAGACCAACATGAGAGGCATTCTCATGAAGCGATGCTGTACTGCCCGCAGTGATCAGTGGTTCGACGTACGGGGAGGGGTTTCGCATGGCGGAACGCTGGACGGAGGGACATGCGCAGGCGCCAGGCGGTATCGGCGTCGGTCGCGCGACGGTTCGTCGGCGTTGGGCGTTGGCCGCGATGGCGGCGGCCGTGCCCGTGATCCTTGCCGGCTGCGACGGCAAGCACGCGCACAAAGCTGCGTCAGGCCCTTCCGGCGCGCCGGCTTCCGGGGTTCCGGTCGCGGACAACACCGTCATCATGATCATCCGGCACGGGGAGAAGCCAGGCAAACACGAATCCGGCTTCGACCAGAACGGCCGTCCTGACGCCAAGTCGCTCACCCAGCACGGCTGGGAACGGGCCAGGGCACTGCCGAGGCTGTTCGACCCGCCCAAGGGCCAGGCCCTGAAACCCGGCATCATGCGCCCGCGGACCATCTACGCCGCAGCCGACCAAGGTCCGCTCGCCGGCGCCCACCGGATGCGGGAGACCGTCACACCACTCTCCCAGCACATGGGCATTGCACTGACCACCACCTATGCAGAGTCCGAGGAAACCGCGCTGGCCAAGGCCGCACTCTCCGCTCCCCAACCGGTCCTGATCTGCTGGGAGCACTCGCGCATCCCGGCCATCGTCGACGCCCTTGGCGCATCGCACAGCGGCGCACCCGCGCAGTGGCCGGAGCGCTTCGACCTGGTGTGGGTCTTCACCCACACCGGTGGCTCCTGGACCTTCCGCCAGGTCGGCCAACACCTGCTTCCCGGCGACGTCTGAAGCCGCCGCGCAGGGGTTCGCAGCGTCGCGCAGGAATGCCTCGGCTTACGCAATCCCGCTACCGAGGCGCAGGGTCTCGGAGACCGCTCGGCGCCCCTATCGTCCCCGTACCGGAGCATCCACGTGGCGAACTCATCCTCCCTCTATGCCAACTGGACGCCGGCAACTTCGGATGGGAGCACAAGCTCCAGACTCCCAACCCCACCTGGACCCACGCCGCACTGCTGACCGCCGTGCGGGGGCGTCATCCGTGACCACGACCAGCCTCAGCCGGACAGCCCTGTCCCCGCCCGTGCCGCCACCGTACGACCGGCCGAACGCCCACCCAAGACCGGCTCGTGACCGCCTGAGTCTCAAGACCAACAGGATCGGCCTGCCCGTAGCGGCCAGCCGCCTGTCATGCTCAAGTGATGCAGAAACCTGCCCCCGACGGTCCTGCCGACATACGCTTCCCGCTGCTCACCCAGCAGTGGCTGGATCTGACGTTCATCCACTGGGCCGTCGAACCGGCCGTGGTGGCACAGCTGTTGCCGATCGGGACCGTACCCGACATCCACGATGGAAGCACTTACGTCGGGCTGGTCGCCTTCCGTATGCACAAGGTCGGCTGGTTCCGGCTGCCCGGGGTGCCCTACCTCGGTTCGTTCCCGGAGACCAACGTCCGCCTGTATTCGGTGGACACGCAAGGCCGCCGCGGTGTTGTCTTCCGCTCGATGGACGCCTCGCGCCTGATCCCCGTGGTGATGGGACGCATCGGCTTCCACCTTCCCTACCTGTGGTCCCGTATGGCCGTGCGCGCCGTCGGCGACACCGTCACCTATACCAGCTCGCGCCGCTGGCCGGGCGGGCGTGGCGCGTCCAGTCGCATCACCGTACGCCCAGGTGAACGCATCGACGAACCCACAGAGTTGGAACACTTTCTCACCGCACGCTGGGGCATGCACAAGCCCTCCGCCGACGGGGCAGCGTACCTGCCCAACCACCACCCGCGTTGGCCCCTGCACCGCGCCGAGCTCATCACCTGTGAGGAGAACCTGCTCACCGCGGCCGGCCTGCCCGCGCCGAGCACCGTCCCGGTCAGCGTCCTGTACTCACCAGGTGTCCCGGTCCGCCTCGGCCGCCTCGTCCGCCAGTCGGCCCCCTCTCGGCATCGCGATGGCGAAGTGGGTCCGGCCGATCATTTACAGGCAGAAGGTCGCCCACGGCTGGGATTTCATCAACTGATGGTGTAGATACGTCAGTTGTTGCGTCTCCTAGATCGCAACAGGCGGTGACCGCGGTAACTCCAGTCGCTCTTCCCGCGAACACCGACCCCCCTCATGTACAGCGAAAGGCACATGTATGGCGAACAACCGCAGTATGCGCCACGGCGGACGGATGCTGGCGCTCTCAGCGGCTGCCCTGGGCATGGTCGCGGCGATAGCCGCTCCGGCCTCCGCCGATGACCAGCCCACGCGGGCACAGCTCATAGCCGACTGCGACTCGGGTGAAGGGAAGTGCACCTTCAACGACCCGCAGCTGGGCCAGGCGTATCTCGGAGACTTCCACCGGGTCTCCGACTCGCTCTACAACTGCAGCACCTCGCCTGCCACCCAGTCGATGACCTGGTCCGACACGGTCGGTTCCACGGACTCAGCAGGCGTATCTGTGACCGCCGGCGGCAAGATAGCGGGAATCGTCGACCTCAGCGTGACGGCGACCTACAGCCACACCTGGTCGAGCACGCACTCGGAGACCAGCTCCGTCAACATGACGGTGAAACCAGGTGAAGTCGGCTGGATCTCCCGTGCGCAGGTGATGCAGACCGTCTCCGGCACATGGCAGACGCATTACGACGGCCGGAAGTGGGGTCACTACTTCTGGTTCGTCCCCGACGTCATCACCGGGCCTGCCCCGAACGGGACGGACGGCCAGAGCAACGCGGTGGTCGTCAAGTCCAGGAAGATGACCGCCGAGGAGAAGGGGTCCTGCTCCAGCCGCTCCGGTAAGGCCAAGACGTTCGTCGCCCGAGGCTGATCCACCGAACGAGCGCCTGGCTGCCTCGCAGTCCGTACACCGCGAGGCAGCCGGGGGTCAGCTCAGCAGGGCGGTCAGCCCGAGCAGCGGCGGTCCCATGAGGGGGTTCGGCAGGCCGGCAGGAGGCTTCGTGCCGAATGGGCGTGACCTGCCCGCACGTTTCAGGAGCTGGAAGACCATCTATGACAGGCATCGGCGTTGGTCGGCGGATGGCACGTGGGACGAGGCGCTGCGGGCTGATGGTGATGCCGGGGGCGGATCGACTGGTCCGTGGTGAGCGTGGACTCTCCGTCCTCGCCGGCCGAATGCACCAGCGGGACCCCTGGCTGGGCCGCCGCCTCCCACGTCCTGGCCCAGGCCGAGGCCACCCACACGCTCCAGGAGCCGCACAGCGGGCCCACCACGTACTCGATCACAGCGTCGAGCTGACTCGGACCCGCCGGAACTCACGGTCCTGCTCATCCGTCCGATCCCCGAGGTCCGCGCGGCTGCCGCGGCTTCAGCCACAGCCTCGCCGTGAGCGGGGGCTTCGTCGCCGCCTGGGGTGGCTACGCTTTCGGTCAGCTGGGCGAAGGCAGTACGACCGCCAGCAACATTCCCGTCACCGTGGTCACCGGTCTCGGCAACATCACCATCATCGCCGCCCACAACGGCGGGAATTTCAGCCTCGCGGCGGCCTGAGTCCGCACCGCGGGCATCGGGGAGCCGGAGTCGGGGAGACCCTCACCAGCGTGAAGACCCCCACCAGCGCCCCTGCCCAGAGCCAGGGCGTGGATGCGGGCAGGAAGATCGTCGGCCACCCGCAATCCGCAAGGTCCGGGGCGACGGCGGCTACCGGAAAGCACTTCGTCGGACACGCCGTCACCCTCGGCATCGACATGGAGATCGTCCAACGCACGCCCGGAAGCGGCGAATTCCCCCCATACTGAAGCGATGGACGGTCGAGCGGACCTACGGATGGCTGATGCTCCACCGACAGCCCTGGCGGATAGGCTCGGCCACGTCCGCGAGATCGCTGCAGCCCTGGTTCCGGGCACCGAGGAGTCGTCGATGCACCATCCGGACCCGCGGTATGCCGCGCGGCTGGCCACGTATGGAACCGTGGCCACGCGCCTGTCCCTGCTGAGCGACCGTCGGCTCGGCGAGATCGTGGCCGCCGCAGCCCCGCTCGGGTCGGGCATTGGCGGCAGGTCTTCGGAGCTGGACATCGATGGCGCGCGGGTGTTCGTCAAGCGGGTCCCTGTGACGGACACCGAGTTACGGCCGGAGAACGCGCGGTCGACGGCAAACCTCTTCGGACTGCCGATGTTCTACCAGTACGGGGTGGGCTCAGCGGGGTTCGGGGCCTGGCGCGAGCTGGCCGTGCACGTCATGACCACCAACTGGGTACTCGGGAACGAGTACGAGGGCTTTCCACTGATGTACCACTGGCGCATCCTGCCCGACTCCCCTCCCGAAGGGTTCGCCGACGGGTTCGGGGGCATCGACGGGGCGGTCGCGTACTGGGAGGGCTCATCGGCCGTGCGTGAGCGTCTGGAGGCCATCGGCCGGTCTTCGTCCAGCCTGGTGCTTTTCTTGGAACACGTCCCGCAGACACTCGCCGACTGGCTGCACGACTACCGGACCTCGGCGCCGGAGGGCGGAGTGGGCTCGCCGTATCTATGGGTGGAGGAAGCCCTTGCGCGCGGGACCGCCTTCATGAGCTCACACGGACTCGTCCACTTCGACGCCCACTTCGCCAATGTCCTGACCGACGGTCGACTGCTGTACTTCGCGGACTTCGGACTCGCCCTGAGCTCCGGTTTCGAACTGTCAGCAACCGAGGCGGAGTTCCTCTCCGCCCACCTCGCGTACGACCGCTGCCACACTGCGAGCCATCTGCTCCGCCACCACCTGCCCGATGGCCTGCGCGGCGATAGGGAACACGAGGCGTTCCTGCGCGAGTGGATCGCCGGCCACCGGCCCGATGGCGTCCCGCGCGATATCGCCGCGATCATCGACCGGCATTCCCGAGCTGCCGTGATCATGGGCGAATTCGCCCGCCGTCTGCTCACGGAGAGCAAGCGGACGCCCTTTCCGACGACCGAGATCGAGCAGACCTGGCGCACCACTGCGATCGCTGCGCCCTGCTGAGGCCAGCATGTCCGGGACAACGAGTCGCAGCCTGGAGTCGTCACGTGCCGACGACGCGGGGAAGGTGGTGGGCCTGGCGGTGGCCCCGCTGGAGTCGTGGCGCGCGGTCGCGTCGCGAGTCGCCGCCGGCCGTTAGAGCCTGTCCGGCGGATGCTGGCGCGGACGCGGGGGCTGGCGCGCTCCCCACTGCCTTTCGGGCGTGGGGGCACCCCAGCGGCGTTGTCGTCGGTTGCCGGCGCTCCGCGTCGGTGCCCCATCGCCCCCGCTCACCTGAGCCGATGAGGCGCCGTCGAGGTACTGCGACCTCATCGGCCGGACAGGCCCTGGCGAGGCGAGTCGCAGTCGGGCGTCAACTGGACGGCCGGGGCGGGTCGGAGCCGGTGTCGAGGGCCAGTGCCGCGAAGGTGGCCAGCCAGTGGTCAGTCGTGAAGTCCTCGCGCTCTACGGCGGGCAGACCCGCCGCCAGGTGGGCTGCGGCAGCATCCGCGAGCCGCGCACGGACCGGCCCGTCCGGCAGCGCGGCGGCGATCGAGCGCAGCGCGGCGGTCCGGCTGAGGGTCAGACCCAGCAGATGGCCGATCTGCGGGTCGGCGTGGTCGGAGACGACCGGCACGTCCAGCAGCGGACAGGCGGCGCCGGAGCGCAGTGCGGGCAGGAAGCGGTCGAGCCATGCTGCGAACCGTTCCCCGTCGAGCACCCGGCGCATCGCGTCGGCCTCGGTCAGCGCCGGGGACAGGAAGTCCTGGCCCGACGGTTCCCAGTGCGTGGGCGCGTCGTGGTCGTCGGCGAACCAGTCCAGCAGGCGTCGTCGTACCGCCTCGGTGGTGGCGGCCGGCAGCTCGCCCGTGTCGAGCAGCAGGCCCAGCGCGAAGGCGCTGTTGGGATGGTTGCCGTGGCGCACCGGATACGTGGCCTTCGGCAGCCAGCCGGCCAGCAGGGTGTCGACGGCGGCGACGCCCGGCGCCAGGGCCTTGGCCCAACGCCCGCCCGCCGCGCCCCCGTACGCCCGGCATTCGGCGGCCAGCGCCACCAGCCAGGCCCAGCCGTACGGCCGCTCGAAGGAGGGACGGTCGAGGAGACAGGCGGCTTCGACAGCGATGTTCTCCGGCGTGAGGTGCCGGTCGAGTACGGCGATGACGGGCGCCGCCTCCGGGAAGGCGGGCGTGGCACCGTGGCGGCGCAGCAGCCGGACGAGCAGCCAGTGCATATGGACCGAGGAGTGCCAGTCGTAGGCGCCGTGGAAGGCCGGATGCAGGGCGCTCGGCCGTACGTCGTCGTCCGGTGAAGTCATCAGGTGGGCGGGGGAGTGGGGGTACTCCCGGGTGATGTTGGCGAGGGCGAGCCGGGCGAAGCGGGCCGCGTACGCGGTGAGGGGCATCAGTGGGTGGCTCCCTCGGTGACCTTCAGGTCGTGCCCCGTGGGAGTGTGGGCGGCGGCGATCAGCAGGGCGCGCAGTCCGTGGGCGACCGTGGTGGGCTCCAGGGCCGGGGCGGTGCCGTCCGTGACCTGTTGCGGCGCCCAGGGTACGTGCACGAAACCGCCGCGGGCGTGCGGGAATTCGGTGGCGATGAGGTGACCGAGGCCGTACGCGACGTGGTTGCACACGAACGTGCCCGCCGTGTTGGAGACGGCGGCCGGCACCCCGGCCGCGCGCACGGCGGCGACGCAGGCCTTCACGGGCAGGGTGGAGAAGTAGGCGGCGGGGCCGCCCGGGACCACGGGCTGGTCGACGGGCTGGTGGCCCGCGTTGTCGGGGATACGGGCGTCGTCGACGTTGATGCCGACGCGTTCCACGGTGACGCCGGGACGGCCGCCCGACTGGCCCAGACACAGGATCAGGCCCGGGTTCGTCTCGCGGACGGCGTCGCGGAGGGCGTCGATGGACTTGCCGAAGACGCAGGGGAGTTCGACGGCGGTGACCGTGAGTCCGGCGGGCGGCTCGGCGGCCACGAGGGAGGCGGCCTGCCAGGACGGGTTGACCGTCTCGCCGCCGAAGGGGGCGAAGCCGGTGACGAGCACGTGGGTCATGGCACTTCCTTCACGAAAAGCAGAGGCCGGCGGGTGCCGCGCGGGAGGCGATCCCGGCGCCGGTCGGCGTCGGCATCGGTCAGAACGCGAACACCGCCATGATCACGGTGGAGCAGACCAGGAGCGGGAGCGCCGTCGGGATCTGGGTCTTGATTGGGCCGTACTGGTCCTTCAGTTCGAGCAGGGTGGCCGGGACGATGTTGAAGTTGGCGGCCATCGGGGTGCAGAGCGTTCCGGAGAAGCCGGCCAGCATGCCGATCGCGAGGACGGCCGGCGGATTGCCGTGCATCTGCTGGATGAGGACGGGCCAGCCGATCGCCGCGGTCATCACGGGGAACGCGGCGAAGGCGTTGCCCATGATCACGGTGAACAGGAACATGCCGACGCAGTACGCGAGGACGGCGAGGTATTTGGAGTTGTCCGGCAGCACATCGTGCACGATCTTGCCGACCTGGGTGCCGACCCCGGCCAGTGCGAAGATCGAGCCGAGCACGGCGAGGAGCTGGGGCAGCAGCAGCGCGGAGCCCATCGCCTCCAGCATGGAACGCCCGGAGTGCAGCGGCACGGACAGCTTCCGCTCGCCGGTGACGAGCATGCCGACCACGAGGGCGACGAGGCAGCCGACGCCGAGCCCGAGGAGGGTGGCCTTGCCGGTCTCGAACAGGCCGGACGTGTCGAGGACGGAGGCGCAGACGATGGCGACGAGCGGGACCGTCAGGGCGGGGATGAAGATCTTGCTGCCGAGCCGGGTCGCCGAGGCCTCGCGTTCCTCGGTGGTGCTGGTGACCGGGGCGCCCTTGCCGAGGAAGTTGAATCCGGCGAGCACGATCAGGGCGAGGACCGCGACGCCGAGCGGTTCGGCGGGCAGGGTCCAACCGCCGTTCTTCGCCGTGGCGTTGGCGACACCGGTGCCGTAGGGGAAGGCGAGCCCGAGCAGGCCCCAGAACGCGGCGGACGTCCACCGCCTGGGATTGCTGCGGTCGGCGGCCATCTGGACAGCCATGACGACGAAGACGAGACCCACCAGCCAGTAGAGCCATTCGACCTTGATCACTTCTTGGTTCCCTTCGGCAGCGGCAGGTCGTGTTCGGCGGCGGCGAGCGCCATCTCCCGCTGCAACTGCCGGTCCAGGAGCAGCAGACGGGAGCCGTGGATGAGGAAGGCGCAGACGGCGAGCGGTATCGCCCACAGGGCCAGCTGGGTCGGCTCCAGGTTCTGGTGGTACGTCGAGTTGACGAAGCCGGTGATCAGAAGGATCGAGCCGATCGCGATGAAACAGTCCTCGCCGAAGAACACGCCCACGGTGTCGGCCGACGCCGCGTAGGAGCGCACCTTCTCGCGCAGGCGCTCGGGCAGCGGGGCGCCCGTCGAGCGCTCGGCGGCGGCCTCGGCCATCGGGGCGACGAGGGGCCGTACCGTCTGTGCCGGCCCGGCGATGCTGGTGAGGCCGAGCGCCGCGGTGACCTGACGGACCAGCAGATAGACGGTGAGGAACCGGCCGGCGCTGAGGCCGCCGAGCCGGCCGATGAGCCTGCGGGCCTGTTCCCGCAGGCCGTAGCGCTCCAGCAGGCCGATCACGGGCAGGACGACGGCGAAGACGGTGACCGAGCGGCTGTCGGCGAAGGACCGGCCGAAGGCCGCGAGGACCTCCAGCGGGTTCATCCCGCCGATCAGTCCGGTGAAGACACCGGCGACGCCCACCACGAGGACGGGATTGCGGCGCGTGACGAATCCGAGGATCACCACGACCACGCCGAGCAGAACGATCATGCGATGGCCTTAGGCGTGAGCGGGCTGGACGCCCGAGCGGCGCGGATCCGGGGGGCCGAATCCGTGAGGGATGCAGGGACCCTAGGGGATCGTTCAACGATCGAACAAGAGCGTGTTCGGAAAAACCATTCCCTTGTCGGATCGTTCAACAATCCATTACGTTCGCCTGGTGATCGACCTCAACGCAGACCTGGGTGAGGGCTTCGGCCGCTGGACCCTCACCGACGACGACGCCCTGCTCTCGGCCGTGACCAGTGCCAATGTCGCCTGCGGCTTCCACGCGGGCGACCCCTCGGTGATGCGCCGCGTCTGCGACCTCGCCGCCGCACGCGGAGTCCGGATCGGCGCGCAGGTGTCCTACCGCGACCTGGCCGGCTTCGGCCGCCGCGCCATGGACGTACCGGCCGACGAACTGGCGGCCGAGACGGCCTACCAGATCGGGGCGTTGCGGGTCTTCGCGCAGGCCGCCGGCGCCGAGGTGGCCTATGTCAAGCCGCACGGCGCGCTCTACAACCGCACCGTGCACGACGCCGAGCAGGCCGCGGCCGTGGTGGAGGGCGTGGAACTGGCGGGCGGGGCGCTGCCGGTGCTCGGCCTGCCCGGCTCGCGGCTGCTCGCCGCCGCCGAGGAGGCGGGCCTCACCGCCGTGCCGGAAGCCTTCGCGGACCGCGCCTACACCCCCGCCGGCACCCTCGTGCCGCGCCGCGAGCCGGGCTCCGTGGTGACCGACGAGGACGCGGTGGTCCGGCGCGCGCTCGCGTTCGCGGTGGACGGCGCGGTCGAGGCCGGGGACGGTACGACCGTCCCGGTGGCCGCCCGCTCCCTGTGCGTGCACGGCGACACGCCGGGCGCCGCCCGGATCGCGGTGCGGGTGCGCGAGGCCCTTACGGCGGCCGGGGTCGAGGTCGGGGCATTCGCATGACGCCGAGCCGGTCCGTGAAGGTGCCGACGCAGAGCCGGTCCCTGGAGGCGCGGCCCGCCGGGCGGCACGCGCTGCTCGTCGAACTGCCGGACGCCGAGCGCACCGGAGCCTTCCACGCCGAACTCCTGCGCCGGCGCGCCGCGGGAACCCTGCCGCAGGTCGAGGAGATCGTGCCGGGCGCGCGGACCGTGCTCCTCGACGGAGTCGCGCACCCGGAGGAACTCGCCCGCCGGATCGCCGACTGGGACATACCGTCCCGCGCCGACGACGACGGGGGAGCGGTGGAGATCCCCGTGCGCTACGACGGACCGGACCTGGCCCAGGTGGCCGCCCTGTGGGGCGTCGGCGTCGACGAGGTCGCCGCCCGGCACTCCGCGGACACCTACCGCGTCGCCTTCTGCGGCTTCGCCCCCGGCTTCGGCTACCTCACGGGCCTGCCCGCCGAACTGCACGTACCGCGCCGCGACACACCCCGCACCCGGGTCCCGGCCGGCGCGGTCGCACTCGCCGGCCCGTACAGCGCGGTGTACCCGCGCGCCACCCCGGGCGGCTGGCAGCTGATCGGCACCATGCCGGACCCGGCACCGCTGTGGGACCTCGGCCGGGAGGAACCGGCACTCCTGACGCCGGGCACGCGGGTGCGCTTCGTGGCGGTGACAGAGGACGGCACACCATGACAGCCAAGCTCACCGTCATACGCTCCGGAGCCCTCACCACGGTCCAGGACCGCGGCCGCCGAGGCCACGCCCATCTGGGCGTTCCCCGCTCCGGCGCCCTGGATGCCCCGGCCATGAGCCTGGCCAACCGGCTGCTCGGAAACGCCCCTGACGCCGCCGTCCTGGAGACCACCCTGACCGGTTGCGCCCTGCGCCCCGACCGCGGCGTGACCGTCGTGGTCGGCGGCGCGCCCTGCCCGGTGACGGTCGACGGCCGGCCGGCGGCCTGGGGCGTGCCCGTAC